>DAIOWK010000108.1:0-10493 GCA_036758525.1 Myxococcota bacterium | reverse complement strand
GCTCAAGGGCTTGGCGTGTCTTGGTCATTGCCGCAGTCAGGGCCTCCTTGTCTTCGGGCGGGACCTGCTCCGCAAACTCCACGAGCGTACGTTCGGTCGAGTAGACAAGCCCATCGGCACGGTTCTTCAGGTCGACGAGATCGCGCCGCGCGCGGTCGGCCTCGGCATTGGACTGCGCTTCGGTCAGCAGGCGATTGACCTCGGCCTCGGTGAGCCCGCTCGAGGCGGTGACCTTGACGGCTTGGCCCTTCCCGGTGCCAAGGTCCTTCGCCGATACGTTCACGACACCGTCCGTGTCGATGTCGAAGGTCACCTCGATCTGCGGCACGCCGCGCGGGGCTGGAGGGATGCCGAGGAGCTCGAAGCGGCCGAGCGTCTTGTTGTCGGCAGCCATTTCCCGCTCGCCCTGGAGCACGTGGATCCGCACCACGGACTGGTGATCTTCCGTGGTGGAGAAGACCTGGCTGCGCCGGGTCGGAACGGTGGTGTTTTTCTCGATGATCTTGGTGAAGACGCCCCCCTGCGTCTCGACGCCGAGCGAGAGCGGCGTCACGTCCAGGAGGAGCACATTCTCCACCTCGCCCGTCAGCACACCGCCCTGGATCGCCGCACCCACGGCCACCACCTCATCCGGGTTCACGCCCTTGTGGGGTTTTCTCCCGAAGATCTCGGCAACCTTGACCTGGATGCGCGGCATGCGCGTCATGCCGCCCACCAGGATCACCTCGTCGATTTCCTCCCGGCGCAGTCCCGCGTCGGCGAGGGCGGTCTCACAGGGCGGAACCAGGCGGGCGATCAGATCCGCGACCAACGTCTCGAACTTTTCTCGGGTGATCTGGGTATTGAGATGTTTGGGTCCGGAGGCGTCTGCCGCGATGAAGGGCAGGTTCACGTCGGTGGTCGTGGCGGACGAGAGCTCGTGCTTCGCGCGCTCCGCGGCTTCCTTGAGCCGCTGGAGTGCCATGTTGTCTTCACCCAGATTGATTCCCGTCTCGTTCTTGAACAGCTCGATCAGATGGTCCACGATGCGCTGGTCGAAGTCTTCGCCGCCGAGATAGGTATCCCCGTTTGTGCTCTTCACTTCGAAGACGCCATCGCCAAGCTCGAGGATCGAAACGTCGAACGTCCCGCCTCCCAGGTCGAAGACGGCGATCTTCTTGTTCTTGTCTTCGCCCAGGCCATAGGCCAGGGCGGCCGCCGTCGGCTCATTGATGATCCGCAACACGTTTAGGCCGGCGATACGACCTGCGTCCTTGGTCGCCTGACGCTGCGCGTCGTTGAAGTATGCCGGCACTGTGATCACGGCGTCGGCAATCGGTTCTCCGAGGAAGTCGGCCGCGGTCTCGCGCATCTTCGCGAGCACCATGGCGGAGATCTCGGGCGCCGAGAATGCGCGGTTCCCGACGCGTACCCAGGCGTCGCCGTTCTCGTGGGCTTCGACCTGGAACGGTGCGATCTCGGTGAAACGCTTGACCTCGGGGCTGTCGAATTTGCGACCGATCAGGCGCTTCACCGCGAAAATCGTGCGCTCCGGGTTGGTGACACCCTGACGCTTGGCGATCTGCCCGACGAGCTTTTCGGACGAATCGGTGAAGGCGACAATCGAAGGTGTGGTGCGGGAACCCTCGGAGTTCGCGATGACGACCGGGTTACCGCCCTCCATCACCGCGACGCACGAGTTGGTCGTGCCGAGGTCGATACCGATCACCTTGCCCATCGATCCTGGCCCCTCTCCGCGGGGCCCACAGACAGGCCCCCGGCTACCGCTCGCGCTCGACCCCCTGCGACTCACGACCCCCGGCGCGGGAGACCACCACCTGGGCCGGTCGCAGCAGCCGGTCGCGCAGGCGGTAGCCCTTCTGAAACACCTGCACGACCGTGCTCGCCGGGACCGTCGGGTCCTCGACCTGGGCCAGCGCCTCGTGCACGGAGGGATCGAACGCCTGACCCAGAGCCTCGATCTCGGTCACGCCGTGCTTCGCAAGCACCCCCATGAGCTCGCGCTGGACGAGGTCAATCCCCTGCAGAAGGCCGTCCAAGTCCTCGCGCCCACTCTTGCGAGCGTGCTCGATTGCGCGCTCCAGGTTATCGACAGTGGGCAGGAGATCCTTGACGAGATTCTGGTGGCCGTACTGATACGCCTCCTCGCGCTCTTTCAGCGTCCGGCGGCGAAAGTTCTCAAAGTCGGCCTGGAGGCGAACGAAACGGTCTTGCCTCTCCTGGAGCTCCGCGCGAAGGGCCTCCAGCTCGGTCGAAGGGCCTTCAGTGGGGCGCCCGGCCCCCGGCGGCGGAGGGGGGTGCGGGTGCGTCCGCGAGGACTCCCGGGCCTCCACGGCCTCGGTGGCCTCTCGCAGCGCCCGTTCCAGCTCCTCATTGGGTGTCAGAACCCCTTCGGAGGCCTCCTCGGACAAGGACTCCCAGCCCTCGGACTCGCGGCCGGATCCGGGGGGCGGCTTGGTCACGCCTGGAGCCTCTCGGTCACGAGCTGCGACAGGTAGTCGACAAGAGGAATCACGCGGGCGTAGTCCATGCGGGAGGGACCCACGACACCGAGTATGCCAAGGGGTGCCCTGGCGCCGCCGTAGGGGGCCACGACCAAGGCACAGTGCCGGAGTCCGGGCTCGCCGATCTCTTCACTGAAAGCCACCCGCGGCCCCCCATCCTTTTTCAAGATCTCATCGAGCAGCGCGACCAACCGCTCCTCGGTTTCGATCGCCCGGTGGAGAGCTCGCAGGCGTTCGGGGTCGCGGAACTCAGGTTGGTCCAGCAGTGCAAGCCAGGTCCCGAGCACAAGATCGCCGGGCCCCCCAGGCAGCGCGGCGAGGGCGCGCTCGGCGATGCGGAGGGCGCGTGCGCGAAAACGGTCGGCCTGCGAACGCAGAGCGCGGACCTCTTGCGCCAGCGCCTCCCGCGCCTCAGGCAGCGTGCGACCTGCGATCCGGTCGTTGAGCGCGGAGGCAATCCGGTCGAGATCCGCCTGGTCGGAGGAGCCCGCGTCGTCGATCAGGCAACGGTGGGCGACTCCCGACTGCGACACGAGAACAACGAGAATGTGCGCTGTGGAGAGCCGCACGAGGGAGGCGTGGCGCAGCACCAGTCGCTCCAGCCGGGGGGTGACCGCAAAGCCGAGTTGGTGGGTATGGCGCGACAGCACGTCGCTCGCCACGCGCATCACCGCGTCGCCGTGGACGTCCTCCATCGCGTCGGCGATGTCCCGCCGCTCGTAGTCGCCGAGATCCCGGCGGGCCAGGAGCTGCGTCACGAAGACGCGGAGGCCGAGTTCCGTGGGCACGCGACCGGCGGAGGCATGGCTCTTGCCGAGAAGCCCAAGCTCCGAGAGCTCGGACATCACGCTGCGAATCGTCGCGGCCGAGAGGTTCACGGGAAGCAGCTGGGCAATCGTCGACGAGCCGACAGGGCTTCCGCCCCCGACATAGCTTCCGACCACCGCGCGCAAGACCCGCTCCTGGCGTGCAGAGAGCGTAGGAGTATCGGTGTCCTGTGCCGCCGGAATCACCTCACGCCTCGCCATGAATCCCTCGAGGGGTCAAGAATTCTCAATAAAATCCAAGCGATGCTTACCAACGAGGGCGAGGATCGTCAACGCCGCGCCGACGCGTGTTCCGCTAGACGAGCTGCGCGAAGACCGAGTCCGAAAGCAAACGCCCACGCGCCGTGAGGCGTAGATCGCCTCCGCTGAGCTCGGCCAGGAGGCCCGCCTTCGTGCAGGCGTCGATCGCGCCCGCAAAGAAGCGGCGCGGCGGAGCGCCGAACTCCGCCGCAAAGCGCGCTGCATCGAGCCCGCTCACCGTGCGCAGAGCGAGAAACATCGCTTCGCCCCGTGCCGTCCGTCCGTCGAGAACCTCGGGGGCAGCGGTTGCGGGCAGCTCGCCTCGCGCGATGCGTCTTAGGTACTCGGGAAGCTCCCGCACGTTGGCGCTCCGCGCGCCGAAGGGCGCCGCGGCGGTCGGCGGCTCACTCGACCAAGCACCGACCCCAATCCCGAGCACGGGGCGCCGCTCCCAGTAGCGACGGTTGTGCCTGGACTCAAAGCCCGGCCGGGCGAAGCTCGAGATTTCATAGGGAGCAAGCCCGACTGCCCCGAGCCGCGCCGCTGCCAGCTCCATCATCGACGCCACGGAATCATCGTCGGCAAGCCTGAGCTGGCCGCGCCGGGCGGCGAGGGAAAAAGGAGTTCCCGGCTCGATGGTGAGTCCATACGCCGATACATGTTGAGGCGCAAAGTCGATCGCCTCATCGAGATCGCGAGCAAAGTCGTCCTCGCGCTGGCCAGGAGCTCCGAAGATCAGATCCAGGGACAGGTTCAGGAAGCCCGCGTCGCGCGCGAAACGCAACGTGGCGCGGGCCTCAGGTGCCCGATGCGCGCGACCAAGCCGGCGCAGCACGAGATCATTGAAGGACTGGACGCCGACCGAAAGCCGGTTCACGCCGGCAGCCCGGAATCCGGGGAGGCGCGCACGCTCGAGGGTGCTCGGGTTGACCTCGAGGGTCACCTCTTGAGAGGGGCTCTCGGCGAAGGCCGCCCGCGCCGCCACCAGGATGCGCGCCACCGATTCCGGTTGTAAGAGCGAGGGTGTGCCTCCTCCGAGGTACACGGTCTCAAGACGCCGCTGCGCAAACAACCCCTGGCGTGCGCCGAGCTCCTGCAGCAAGGCGTCGACGTAAGCATTCTCAAGCTTGGGCTCGAGCCGCCGTGTTCGCACCACGGCGAAATCACAGTAGGGGCAGATGCGTTCGCAGAACGGCACGTGGACATACAGGCCGACCGTGGGATCGTGCACCGCGGCATGGTACCTTTCCTCGACTTTGACGGATTCCCCCAGCCACTGCGAGGTCCTTCCGAACGGGCTCACCCTGCTGCTTCGGGAGCTCCATGTCTCGCCCGTCGCTGAGCTGCAGATTTGGGCCAAGGTAGGCTCCGCGGACGAGCGCCCCGGCGAGGAGGGGCTCGCCCATTTCCACGAACATATGCTCTTCAAGGGGACCGAGCGGCGTGGGGTCGGCGCCGTCGCCGGGGAGATCGAAGGCGTCGGCGGACGCGTGAACGCCTACACGTCCTACGACGTCACCGTCTACCACGCCACGGTGCCGAGCCATGGCCTCCCGGTCGCCCTCGACGTGCTGTCGGACGCGATACGCTTCTCCGCGTTCGAGCCCGCTGAAATAGCGCGGGAGATCGAGGTCGTGCTCGAGGAGATTCGCCGGGGCGAGGACTCTCCCTCCCAGGTCCTCGGCAACGCGGTGTTCGCCCATGCCTACCGCGTGCACCCCTACCGTGCTCCGATCCTCGGGACGAGCGAGAGCGTGGCAGGCTTCGACCAAAGCCGCGTGCGGGCCTTCTTCGAGCGTTGGTACGCGCCCGACAATCTTCTCGTGGTCGCCGCAGGAGACTTCGTCGCGCGCGAGCTGCGCGAAGGGATCGCCCACGCGTTTGAGGGTGCGCGTCCGGCAAGGACTCCGCGGGAGCGCCTGAGCGAGCCGCCGCGGAGAGCACTCCAAGCGGCGGTGGTGCGAAGGCCCTTCGAGCGCGCGAGTTTCGAGCTTGCCTACGGTGTGCCGAACTTTCGCCACCCCGATGCACCGCTTCTCGACCTCCTCGCGTTCGTGCTGGGGGAGGGCGAAAGCAGCCGGCTCGTGCGCCGCGTGAAGGAGCAGGCTGGCCTCGCAGATCGCGTCGACGCGTCCTCCTACACACCGCTCGATCCGGGCCTTTTCGGTGCAAGCGCGGAGCTCGACGCGACGCATGCCGATGACTGCCTGTCGGCGGTGGCCGCCGAGGTCGAGCGGCTTCGCGCGGAGCCTGTGACGCGGGACGAGCTCGAACGCGCGCGCGCGAACTTTCTTGCGACCGAGCACTTCGAACGCGAGAGCGTCTCAGGAATCGCTCGCAAGCTCGGAAGCTTCCAGGTCCTGGGTGGCGACTGGCGCAGCGAGGAGCGTTATCTCGCGACCGTACGGGGTGCCACGCCCGAGGACCTGCAGCGTGTGGCGCAGGCCTACTTGGCGCACGAGGGGATGACGGCGACGCTGCTGTATCCGTCTCGGGTGCGTGTCGCACCCGACGAGGAACGGGTGACGGCCGCGGTCTTGCGCGGCGTCGAGCATACGCGCCGCGCCTTTGCGCCGCCGACGCCGCTTGCGGCATCTCGGCGTTCGGGTTCACGAGGCGTGGCGGCTGCCGCAGGCGACGCGTCTCAAACCGCCCTGCGCTCGTACCGACTGCCGAACGGCGCGGCGCTCCACGTGTTGCCGCGCCGCGAGGTGCCGGTGGTCGCTGTGCGCGCGGCCTTCCTCGGCGGCCTGCTCGCAGAGAGCGAGGAGAGTGCCGGCCTCACCTCCTTTCTCACCTCGATGTGGTTGCGCGGTACCCGGGCGCGCTCGGCGGCCGACTTCGCGCGGTCAGTGGAGTCGCTCGCCGCCGACATCGACGGTTTCGCGGGGCGGAGTTCCCTCGGCCTCACGCTTGAAACCCCGACGCCGCAGCTCGCGCCGGCCCTCGACCTCTTTGCAGAGGTTTTGCTCGAGCCGGGCTTCGATCCAACGGAGCTGGCCCGGGAGAAGCGCGATACGCTGGCAGCGCTCGCGCGGCGCGAGGACCGCGTCGCCGAGCGTGCCTTTGACCTCTTCACGCAAACACTCTTTGAGCGCCATCCCTACCGGCTTCCGCTGATCGGCACCAAGCGCTCGGTACGGACGTTTCGGGTGGAGGGACTCGAGGCCCATCACGCGCGCCTCGTGCGTGCCCCGAACCTCGTGTTGGCGGTGGCCGGTGACGTCGACCCGGATGCGATTGCGGCGCGTCTGTCCGCTCTCCTTGCCGACCTCGACGGCGGAGAGTTCGAGCCCCCTACCCCGGCTCCCGAGCCCGCGCCGCGCGAGATCCGCCTGGCAGAGCTACGCAAGCGGCGCGCGCAGGCCCATCTTGTGCTCGGGTTCCGGGGACTCGATGTGCGGGACGAGGACCGCTTCGCCCTTGAACTCGTCGCTCAGATCCTCGCCGGGCAAGGCGGACGGCTCTTTCTCGAACTGCGGGACCGCCAGAGCCTCGCCTATAGCGTGAGCGCCGTGAACGTTGAAGGTGTGGCTCCAGGCTTTTTCGCGGTGTACATGGGGACCGCGCCCGAGAAGATCGACCTCGCGCGCGAGGGCATTCTGTTCGAGCTGCGAAAGCTTGTGGAATCACCCCCTGCCGACGAGGAGCTACAACGCGCCCAGAGCTATCTCACGGGCAACTTCGCCATCGACCAGCAGCGAAGTAGCGTGCGGGCCGGGCAGATTGCCCTCGACGCGCTGTACGGCCTCGGGGCGGACGCCTACACCCGGTACGTGGAGCGCGTTCTTTCCGTCGGCAAGGACGACGTGCTGCGGGTCGCACGACGCGTCCTCGACCTCGGTGCCTACACCCTGGCTATGGTGCGGCCCTAAGCCGCTCGCTGCGCCCGTGCTTCGCGTATGGCGGGGCGTCTAGTTACCGAGCGCTAGGCCATCGCTGCGCGGGTCGCTCCCGCCGAGATGAAGACCTGTCGCCGGATCGATCATGATGGTCTGCGCACTCGACCAGTCACGAGGGGACACTTCCACGGTGTGACCCCGGCGCTCGAGGCCCTCGACCACATCCCGCGGCACCGCGCGCTCGACGGTCAGCGTGTCGGGTACCCATTGATGGTGGAAGCGCGGCGCACAGACGGCTTCCTCGGGATTCATGCCGTAGTCCACGATGTTCAGGATCGTGAGCAGGGTCGTGGAGATGATGCGTGGCCCCCCGGGACTCCCCGACACGAGAAACGGCATTCCGCCGCGGAGCACGATCGTCGGGGTCATGCTCGAGAGCGGACGCTTGCCGGGTGCCACCGCGTTCGCACCGCGTACGTCGACGAGCCCGAACGCGTTCGGTACATCCGGGGCAATGGAGAAGTCGTCCATTTCGTTGTTTAAAATGATGCCCGTGTGAGCAACGGTAATTCCGGAGCCGAAGATGAGGTTGATGGTCTGCGTGAGCGCGACCGCATTTCCGGAGCCGTCCGTAACAGAGATATGCGTCGTACCTGCATCCCGAGGTGGTTCGCCCGGCCCTGTCACGTGAATCGCACGCTCGCCTGACCCCCAGTGCCAGGGCGCCCGGCGCCACCAGGGTGGGTTGATCCTTGCGCGCAGAGTCGCTGCATAATCCTTTGAAAGGAGACCGCGCTCCGGCACGTCCACAAAGTCGCTGTCACCGAGCCAAGCAGCACGGTCGGCGAAGGCAAGCTTCATCGCCTCGGCGATCACGTGGATGCTGGCCGACGATCCTGCGCCGCGTGCGGCAAGGTCAAAACCTTCGAGCACATTCAGCGTTTCGATCAGTGCGATCCCACCGGAAGAGGGCGGCGGAAACGAGATCACTTCAAGACCCCTGTAGCTGCCGCGCACAGGATCACGGAGCTTTACGCGATAGACGTCCAGGTCGTGGGCGGTGAGGATTCCAGCCTGACGTTCCATCTCCGCGGCGATCGCCTTGGCGATGGCCCCACGGTAGAAGGCGTCTGGCCCTTCGCGGGCGATCGTCTTCAGGCTCTCGGCGAGCTCTGGCTGGACCAGTCGCCAGCCCGGAGTGATCGGCTGACCGGGCGGCGGGAGCTGGATGCGCGCGGTCTCCGGGAAACGCTGAGCAAAACCCGTGGATCGCACCGATTCGAGGATCCGCGCGTGGCGAGGTGAAATCGGGAAGCCTTCCTCGGCAAGATGGATGGCGGGCGCCATCGCATCGGGAAGCGACTTCGTGCCGAAGCGAGCAAGGGCTTCTGCGAGCCCGGCCACGAGCCCAGGTGTCGCAACCGCGAGTGGACCGAGGCGCGACGCATCTTGGGGCACACCCTTTTGCACGAACATGTCGCGTGTGGCTGCCGCGGGCGCCGTCTCTCGGGCGTCGAGCGCGATGTTTTGTCCGTTCGCGAGATGGATGAGCACGAATCCGCCGCCACCGATGCCGGAGTGATAGGGCTCCGTCACGCCGAGCACGAAGGCGGCGGCCACCGCGGCGTCGATCGCGTTGCCGCCCGAAGCCAGCATCTCGACCCCTGCGCGGGTCGCGTGCTCTTCGGCGCTGGCCACCATGCCATGCGCGCCGCTGGCCGGAGCAGGTGCGGCGGCGGCCGCATCCGACGCGGAGAAGGCGAGGATCGAACATAGGACGAGGCCCGCGACACGCCGGAAAATCACCGCTGCAACCTACCACACGCGCGCCTGCTGCGGCCTGAGTCGAGGCGAATCTTGCCGCCTTGCCCGCATCTCTCGCCCGCCGCTGTTGTGCAAGTGGAGCTCGTCGACGTCTCACGCGCTGACACGGCCGCGGTGGTGCTCGCGGAGGAGACCATTCGTCCGGAACACCAAGAACCGATCCCCTTCGAACTCGTTTATGACCGATCGAAGATTGAACCGGCGCGCCGGTACGGGGTGCAGGCGCGAATTACCGATGGCGACCGGCTTGCGTTCAAGAGCGACCAGGCGTTGCCGGTCCTCACACAGGGCGCCCCCACCGCGGTCGAGGTAGTCGTCCGTCCCGTCGGCGGCCCCTGAGCGGACACGGTCTCTGCACGCAGCCACGGACGAACTGCACCCGGGGGCGGGGGAGAGCAACCCCCGTCGAGGAGCGCTCGACCCGCTTGGACCAACAGGCTAGGTTCCGCGCCCGCGTGGCCCGGTAGCTCAGTTGGTAGAGCATGCGACTGAAAATCGCAGTGTCGGCGGTTCGATTCCGCCCTGGGCCACCATAAAATCAAATACTTAGAGCCATCGCAGACTCCCTGTCCGAGGTTCACGTAACCCTGACGTAACCCGCAAGAAGGAATTCGATCCCTCCTCGGACGCCCAACTGGCGCCGAAAGCGGCTCGGTCCCATCCGGGAGACGGCGCGAAGGCACCCAGACGGCCCCCCACGTGGACTGGCAAACGGGGCGATCCGGGCGGAGCTGACGCGCGCGCTGGCGGCGCGAACCATCCGCCCTCACGTCTCGGCCTCTTCACCTCCTGCCCCGAATGGATTCGCTCCCCGCGCGCGGAACAGCGATCGCCCTGAGTCGGGCGTGACGGCCGTTGCGCTCTTCGTGGAGATCCTCAGGAAGTTCCGACCGGCCTCCCCTAAGGGCGGCGTCCGGGCTTTTGAGGACCTTGACAGGGCAGCGAGGCCGAACCTACTGTCTTACCAGTAAGATCGGAGGAAGCCCATGGGATCTCTCGCCACCACCAAGCTCTCATCCAAAGGCCAGGTCGTCATCCCCGAGGAGATCCGGCAGCGCCTTGGCCTGAAGGAAGGAGCGCAGTTCGTGGTCGTCGGCGACCGCGACGTCGTCATCCTCAAGGCCATCGCTCCGCCAGCTATGGAAGAGTTCGATGACCTCGTACGCCGCGCCCGCCGCGCCGCGCCGAAGGCAGGAATGAAGCCGGCTGACGTCAAGCGGGCCATCTCGAAGGTTCGCGCCTCTCGGTGAGGATCG
>DAIOWK010000107.1:0-10575 GCA_036758525.1 Myxococcota bacterium | reverse complement strand
GATGCCGTGGAGCGGTCCCCTCCAACTCACCGCCCGACTGGACAGCGACGGCAACGCCACCACGCGTTAGCCCGGCGACCTGCAAGGCGCTGCACCCGGCCTCGCGAATCCCGGTGACGCACAAATAAGCATCGTGCTTGACGAGGCGCTCTAGGTTTGCCGCGTCCCTGGCAGGAGCTCGAGACCGAGCCGCTTCAGGACTGCAAAGTCTTCCAGGTGAGTCGTACGCTGTTCCGTTCGCCGCGCACGGGCCAGGTCTATCCCTTCTTCCGCATCGACTCTCCAGAGTGGGTGAACGTCGTCGCGATCACGAGCCAAGACGAGCTCGTGATGGTGCGCCAGTGGCGTCATGGCGCGCGCCAGCTCACGCTCGAGATCCCCGGCGGGATCGTGGACCCTGGGGAAACACCGGCCGAAGCCGCCGCACGCGAACTGCTCGAGGAAACCGGCTATCGCGCGCCGGAAGTTCTGCTGATTGGCACCCTGAGCCCGAATCCTGCCCTGTTCGGCAACGGCGTCCATACGTTCCTCGCGCGGGGTGCGCAGCGCGTGGCGGAAATCCGCAATGACGGCGCGGAGGAGACAGCCGTCGAGCTCCTGCCCGTTCGCGAGCTCACGGCGCGGCTCGCGGACGGGACGATTCAACACGCGCTGGTCGTGGCAGGGCTCTATCTCTACCAGATCGCGCATGGGCAGAAGGGGTCGTGATGTCGCTCTCCGACACTAGCGAGCGAAAGCGCCGGGAAGCGGAGATGCAAAAGGCCCGCCGGCTTCCGCCTGGACAATCCCTCACGGAGAAATGGCCGGTTCTCCACTACGGATCCGTTCCCACCATTGACCTCGCAAGCTGGAACCTGCGCTTCTTCGGTGAGGTTGAGTCTCCCACCACGTTCCGTTTCGAGGAGCTGCGAGCGCTGCCTCGAATCACACTCTCGAACGACGTCCACTGCGTCACGGGGTGGAGCAAGTTCGAGTGTCGCTGGGACGGCGTTTCCGTGCGCGACCTCGTCGCGCGTGTACGCCCTACACCGCGCGCCCGCCACGTGATGGTGCACGCCGAGCACGGCTTCAGCTCGAACCTTCCTCTCACGGACCTGCTCGACGAGAGTGTGCTCCTCGCCTTTGGCATGAATGGTGAGCCCCTGACACCCGAGCACGGCTGGCCGCTGCGCTGCTGGTGGCGCCAAAATTCTACTTCTGGAAGAGCGTGAAGTGGGTACGCGGTTTCGAGTTGATGCAGCAAGACGCGCCGGGCTTCTGGGAGCGCAACGGCTACCACATGCGGGGCAACCCTTGGAACGCAGAGCGCTACTCGGATGACTAGGCGCCGAGCGCGGGGGATCGAGCCTGCTTCGGCCATGCGCCCGCGTATGGCGCTTGGCGATTTCCTGGTCGCCTATCTCAAGCGCCACGGCGTGACGCATCTCTTCGGGCTTCCCGGTGATCTCGTGCTCGGGCTCTTCCACCGCTTCGGTCGTGACCGGGCGCTCGAGATCGTGACCTTCTCCCATGAGCCCTCCGTCGGCTTCGCCGCGGACGGCTATGCGAGAAGTACGCGGCGCCTTGGCGTGGTGTGCGTGACCTATGGCGCGGGAGGACACAACGTCGTGAATCCCGTGGCCGGGGCCTATGCCGAGCAGGTCCCGATCCTCGTCGTGTCGGGCGGACCGGGCGAGGCGGAGCAGAAGCTCTCCGGCATCCACCACCAAGCCAAAGACGTGGAAAGCCAGTGGCGCATCTTCCAGCAGGTGACCTGCGCGGCCCAAATCATTGAGCACCCGGAACGGGCGGCCCTCGAGATCCATGAGGTCGTGCGCAAGATCGCGATGGAGCGCCGCCCAGGGTATCTCGAGATCCACCGCGATGTCGTCGACGTCGAGATTCCGGTTCCGCGGGAGATCGTGGAGTGGGACGGTACGTTTCCGCGGCCGACCTCGGATGCGCGCAAGCTCTCCGAAGCCGTGGCCGACACGATGGCTCGTTTGCGCGCGGCGCGGCGCCCCGTGGTGATCGGAGGCCTCGAGCTCTATCGCGCGGCCGCCGAGCGAGACTTTCTGCGGCTCGCCGAGAAACTCGGCGTCGCCGTGGTGACCACGGTGGACGCCAAAGGCGTCTTTCCGATGGATCATCCGCTCCACATGGGCATTCACGTCGGCCCCTTTAGCCCCCCAGCGATCCAGAAGCGCGTACGCGACGCCGACCTGGTGCTGGCTCTCGGCACGCTGCTGACGGACATGAACCTCGGGGCGGCGAGGCCGCAGGTGCGACGTGAAAGGTCGGTGTGGGCGCTCGGTGAACGTGTGAACGTGTCGTTCCACCAGTACACCGACGTCATGCTGCGAGATTTCGTGGTGGCCCTGGCCAAGCAGAGGCTTCCCAATTTCTCCGAGAGGGTTGTCTATCAGGACAATCTGGTCCGCAAGAGGGTAGACGGTGGGGCGAAAGCGCGCGGGGACGCGGCTCCCCTCAGCAACAACGATCTGTTGCTGGAGGTGAACGATTTTCTGGCCGCGAACAAGGGCTACCACGTCTTCGCCGAGTCGGGCGACATGCTGTTCGGCGGACTCGAGCTACGGCTCCACGGCGGTGGACTCTACTTTGCCCAGGGCTACTACGCGTCGATGGGTTTCGCAGTGCCCGCGTCGCTCGGGGCGCAGATCGGAACCGGAGTCCGGCCCCTTGTGCTGTGCGGCGATGGCGGTTTCCAGATGACGGGCCCCGAGATCTCCCACGCCCCCGAGCGCGGGCTCTCGCCCGTGGTGGTGCTGCTCAACAACTCCGGCTGGCAGATCTTTCGCCCCGTGTCCCCGCGCGAGGACCTGCTCTCCCTGCCGAACTGGCCTTATGCCGAGCTCGCCCAGGCATGGGGTGGCGTGGGATTCCGCGCCGAAACTCGGGCCGAGCTCCGAGAGGCCCTGCGCGCCGCCCACGAGGTGCGCGAGTTCGTGCTGATCGAATGCCGCCTTGCCCCGGAAGACCTCTCTCCTGTGACCCGCCGCTACATCCGAGCGAGTGCGCGCCGCGCAGGGACAGGGAAGACTGCGAGACGCTGACCCCGGGCCCCCCGTGGCGCTGGGAACAAACCGGCCCTCTGCCTTTTCTCAAGCGAGTAGACGGTTTGCCGATCCATGAGCGAAGGGGGGGAAACCGCATGGGGTGGCTCGCACGCACACTCTGTTCCCTCGCCCTCGCTGGCGCAGTTCTTCCGTCCACCTCGATCAGCGCCTCCGCCGAAGAACCTTCGACGATCTACGTCCTCACCAGACCAGAGATCGCAAGCCTCGGGGTGCGGACTCTGCCCGACGTCCTGCGCACGATGCCCGGGATCCGTGTCACGGGCAGCGGCGAGAAGGACTGGACAGTCACCAGCACGGGGCGGGGCGACAGTCTCGATGGGCGGCTTCTCGTGCTGATCGACGGCCGACAAATCGAGGGGTCCGCTGCGCGTCCCCCTTCTTACGCGCCCGCGCCGCTCTTGAGCGAGATCGACCGGATCGAGCTCATTCGCGGGCGCGCCGCAGCACTCTATGGCAAGAGTGCCTCGAATGGCCTGATCCACATCATCACCACCAAGGCCCGCTACACACAGGGTGTGCTCCGTTCACATCGCGGAGGCTAGCTCATTCGATCCGGCGGCTTGCGCCGACGCGCATGCTCCGCTGTCGACGCGCAGGGTTGAAATCGAAAGCGCTTCGGTGTCACGACGCGAACGGTGGCCCAGCCGAGTTTTGGTGGAGAAACGCATGACCAAGAGCCGGCGCGTGGAGTGGCGAGAGATGACACCAGAGAGCGTCTTCTCCATGCGGCTCCACGGCGTAGCGCATCGTTTGAAAAGCCTTCCGCGGGTAATGCTCTCCCGGATCACGAGCAGGGTCGCGTCGCGGGTCCCGCGCGCCGCCCTTCTGCTCCCGTTGTGCCTGTTTGCGGCGCGGGCTCTTGCGGAGCCTCTCGCGCCACGCGATGCCCCCGAGCCGCTGCGCCCCTGGATCGGCTGGGTGATGCACGGCCACGAGAGCGAGCTCTGCCCAGGCATGGTCGGGGACCCTGCACGACACGCCTGCGCGTGGCCAGCGCGTCTTCTTGTCGAGGCGGACGCCTCGGGCGCGCGCTTCACCCAAGAGTGGCTGGTGTATGCGGAAGGGTTCGTGCCACTTCCTGGCGACGAGAAAACCTGGCCCCAGGACGTCAAGGTGGATGAGGCAGCGGTCGCCGTTGTGCTCCACGGGGGAGCGCCCAGCGTGCGGCTTGGGACGGGATCGCATCGTGCGAGCGGGACGTTCCTTTGGGACGCCCCCCCGGCGCTTCTTCCGCTACCGCCGGAAGTCGGACTCTTGTCGCTGCGCCTACGGGGCGAGATGGTGCCTTTCCCAGCGCGCGACGACGAGGGTCGCCTGTGGCTCGAGCGTCGCGCGGGCACAGGAGGCGAGGAAGACAAGGTCGAGCTCCATTCCCAGCGCCTCGTGATGGACGAAGTGCCGCTCGTCGTGGAGACGCGCATCGATCTCCAAGTGGCGGGCAAGAGTCGGGAGCTGGCCCTTCCGAACGCCCTGCTGCCGAATCTCTTGCCCATGTCCCTCGAAAGCGCGCTTCCCGCGCGCATCGAGCACGACGGGCGCCTGGTGCTCCAGATTCGGCCCGGCCGCTGGCAGATCCTCCTCAAGGCGCGAAGCGAAGGCCCGACCAACGAGCTCAGCCTCCCCGCTTCCCCCGCTGCGCCGAAGCCAAAGAATGGCGGCGCCGAGGAGGTTTTCGACGCGAATGAAGTCTGGGCATTCTCGGCACGGCCGGAGCTTCGTCTGGTAGACGTTGCAGGCGGGGTGACGGTGGATCCGCAACAGACCCTGCTCCCGGAGGAGTGGCGTTCGTACCCTGCGTTCCTGGTGCAGCCCGGTGCAACGCTTCGCTTCGTCGAGCGGCGCCGGGGAGATGCCGACCCCGCACCCGACCGGCTCACCCTGGCACGCACACTTTGGCTTGATTTCGATGGCACCGGCTACAGCGTGCACGATCTCCTCGGCGGGACGATGTCGCGGAGCTGGCGCCTTGAGGTCGAACCCGAGATGACGCTCGGGCGCGTCGCCGTCGGCGCCACCGATCAGCTCGTGACGAAACTGCCGGGGGGGCAAACCGTCGGCGTCGAAGTGCGAGAGGCGCGACCCCACATCGAAGCCGACGCGCGCCTCGAGGGACTCCGCACGCGCATCCCCGCCGTCGGCTGGCGCTCCGATTTCGCCGAGGTCGCGGCCACGCTGAATCTCCCCCCAGGCTGGCGGCTTTTTCACGCCTCGGGAGTGGATGACATCTCGCCCACGTGGATCGCGAGCTGGAGCCTTCTGGACCTCTTCCTCGTGCTGATCACCGCCCTCGCGGCGGGTCGGCTCTTCGGCAGAACCTGGGGCCTCGTGGCACTCCTTGCCCTCGGGCTTAGCTGGACCGAGCCCTCGGCCCCGCGCTGGCTCTGGCCCGCGGCTCTCGCGGCGGAGGCGCTGGTTCGTACCCTTCCCATTGGCCGAGCCCGCGACAGCGCACGCCTCTTGCGCCTCGGCGTTCTGGTCGGCCTCGTGGTCTTCGCCGTCCCGTTCCTCGTGAAGGAAGTGCGCGAAGCCACCTATCCCGGGCTCGAGCCTCCGGAATCGAGAGCGTCCTATGCGGCAACCCAGGCCCGAGCAGAGGTCCAAACGGAGCAGCGGATGGATGCGTTCACGAAAGCCGAAGAAGCGCCCTCCCCGAGCGCAAGCATTCCAGAGAGCTCCATGGCAGCGCGATCCCGCGCCGTGCTTCGCAAGGCGCCCCTCGAAGCTCCCCAGCGCTGGGCTCCCGATCCGAGCGCGCTGATCCCGACGGGGCCCGGCCTTCCCACCTGGCGCTGGCAGACCGTGACGTTGCGCTGGCGGGGACCTGTGCAGAGCGCCCAGGAGTTACGGCTGTGGCTCGTCCCTCCCCTGGGCAACTTTGTCCTTGCCTGGCTTCGCGTGGGACTCGTCGCGCTCTTTGTCTTCTTCCTCCTGCGCGGCACCGCGCGCGGTCATGGCTCCTTTCCCGGCGCCCAAGCGGGGCCCCGGGAGGGATCGAGCGTCGGTCGTGCGGCGGCGTCGGTCGCCCTTCCGGCCCTCCTTGTGGTTGCGGCGGCGACGCTGGCCGAGCCTGCGCGGGCCGACTACCCGCCCCCGGAACTTCTCGATTCCCTGCGCGAGCGGCTCGTAGCACCTGCGGAGTGTTCCCCTCGCTGTGCGGCGATCCCTCGCCTGCGCGTCGAGGCGGTCGGCGGGACGCTCCGTGCACGGCTTGAGCTTGACGTCGCGTTCGAGACCGGCGTCCCCCTGCCGGGAAGCGCGCGGGGGTGGAGTCCGAGCATGGTCACGCTGGACTCGGTGCCCGCCCGCGGCCTGCTGCGGGACAGGGCGGGGGTGCTCTGGATCGCACTCACGCCGGGCCGACACCAGATCGTGATGGAAGGACCGCTTCCAGACCGGGACGCCGTCGAGATTCCGCTTCCCCTACGACCGGCCCGCGTCGAAGCTCCTGATGCGGCACAGGACGGCTGGCGCGTGGAAGGTATCCATGAGGACGGCGTCCCCGGGGAGAACCTGCAGCTCGTGCGCACACGCCGGGCGGAACAGAACGAGCATGGCGAGGCGCCCCTACCGCTTCCTCCCTTCGTGCGGATCGAACGGCAGCTCGAGCTCGGCCTCGAATGGCAGGTGACGACGCGGGTCGTGCGCGTCGCCCCGATGGGTCAGGCCATCGTGCTGGCGGTGCCCGTGCTTCCGGGCGAGTCGGTGACGACCGAAGGTGTCCGCGTCGAGGCCGGCCGGGTGACCGCGAGTCTCGGCCCCGAGGTCTCAGAGCTCACCTGGCGTTCCGTCCTCGAGAAGACAGACGTGCTTGTGCTCCAGGCCCCCGACACCGTGCCGTGGACTGAGGTCTGGCGCGTCGACACGAGTCCGATCTGGCACGTCGAGGCGACGGGCATCCCTCCGGTCCAACCTGATCCGGGCGCGGGTTCCCTGTCGCGGGCGCGTGAGTTCCAGCCGTGGCCGGGGGAGCTGGTGCGGCTCGTTTTCTCGCGACCCGAGAGTGTGCCCGGTCAGACCCTGACCATTGATTCTGTCTCGCTCTCCCAAACACCGGGATTGCGCGCGAGCGATGTCACGCTCGAGCTTGTGCTTCGGAGCAGCCGGGGTGGGCAACACACCGTCACCCTTCCCCCGGGCGCCGAACTCCAATCGGTCCAAATCGCCAACAAGCCGCAGCCTGTTCGCCTGGAAGACGGGAAGGTGACGCTCCCCATCGTTCCCGGCCGGCAGACGGTCGTGATCGCGTGGCGCGAGCCCTCTGGCATCGCCTGGGTGCTTCGCACGCCCCCGCTGGATCTCGGTGCACCCGCGGTGAACGTGTCGCTGCGTGTGCTGCCGCCCGCGGACCGCTGGATCCTCGCCCTGGCCGGTCCGCGACGCGGGCCGGCTGTGCTGTTCTGGAGTCTCCTGGCGGTCGTGGCCCTCATTGCAATCGGTCTCGGGCGGCTGCGCATCACGCCTCTTCGCTGGTGGCATTGGATGCTCCTCGGAGTCGGGTTGACGCAGGTTCCGGCTTTCGTGTCGGCAATCGTCGTGGGATGGCTTCTCACCCTCGGCTGGCGGCGCGAGCGGGGCGCGGCCCAAAGCGACCGGGCGTTTCGCTTCCTGCAGCTGGCGATCGCACTCTGGACCCCGATCGCGCTTGCGGGGCTCTTCTTCGCGATCGAGCAAGGACTGCTCGGGCTGCCGCAGATGCAGGTGCGCGGCAATGGCTCGTCGGCCAGCGAGCTCCTTTGGTACCAGGATCGCAGCGCTGCCTTCTTGCCGCGCGCGCTCATGCTGTCGCTACCGCTCCTGGTGTATCGAGCGATGATGCTCGCTTGGGCGCTCTGGCTGGCCTTCGCACTGCTTGGCTGGTTGCGCTGGGGTTGGAGCGCCTTCAGCGAGGGCGGCTTGTGGAGGGCCTGGCGTCCAGGGCGCCCGGCGAAGGCGTAGGGCGATCGGTCTTGCAGCGAATGCGAGCGAGTCTCTAGGCCGGAGGGAATCTCACGACGTAGTGCACCACATCATCGCCGGGACGATAGAAGTCGCGCACACGGGCCTCCTCCCGGAAGCCCACAGCCTCGTAGAAGGCGCGGGCTGCGGCGGCCGGCGCATCGCCGGAGGCCTCAAGGGTGAGCAGCCGTACCCCTCCGGCCCGGCAGTCGGCCAGCACGCGCTCCATCAGCGCTTTCGCAATCCCGCGACGCTGAAAGCCTTGATGGACGGCAATCCAGTAAAGGTGCCAACATCCGTCCGTCATCGGTGTCGGACCGTAGCACGCGTAGCCCCCAAGGGATCCCTCGAGGAACGCGCCGATCATGCGGTAGTCCTCGTAGGGCCGGAGCGCTTCTTCGAACACGTCGAGCGCCGTGCGAATCTCCTCTTCCCGGAAGACCCGCGCCCCGCGCAACACCGACTCCACCGCGTTCTTGTGGTTCGCATGAAGCCCGCGCAGCTCGAGCTCAGGCACCGCGTGCATCCCAGGCCCAGTCGAGCTGCCGGGCGACGAACTCGTCGAAGCGCAAGGCCGCGGCGAGAAGCGCCTCGTGCATGCCCTCGGCGGGGGAAAGATCGGGATTTGCGTTCACTTCGAGGACCTGCGGAGCGGCGGATTCATCAAGCCGCAGGTCGAGCCGGGCATAGCCCGAGAGTGCGAGGCCCTTCCAGGCCAAGCGTGCAATCTCGCCGAGCCTGTCCCGAAGCGCCGGCTCGACACGAGGTGCGTGTTCGATGCGTGTGGCCTGGTACTCAGCGCTTGCGCTGCGCCACTTCGCATCGTAGGTAAAAAGACGCGGGCCGCCGGGGGGCAGTTCGAACAGGATCTCGGACACGAGGACAACCTCTGGCTCTGCGCCGCCTGCAACAAAGACGTGAAGCTCGCGGCCGGGGAGATAGTGCTCGATCAGAACGGGTCCTCCGAGGGCGCCTGAGAGTTCGCTCGCACGAGCGGCTGCGGCCTGAGGGGTGGCTGCGAGGCTCGCCGCGGTGACTCCAATGGAGGCATCCTCGCAGGCTGGCTTCACGACCACGGGATACGAAAGCCCGTCGAGTTCCTCCGCCAGGAACGGACCTCCACCCATTGCCACGCCCGGGGGCGTCGGGATGCCGAGGGTGGCGAGGCGCGCCTTGGTCGCTGGCTTGTCGAGGAGGAGCCGAAGCGCCTCGGGCGGGCAGCCGGTGACCCGGGGCGTGTGCACGGCGATGCGTCGGGCGGCCTCGCTCTCGCGCGCCGGGTCCCCGGAGAGCGATTCGCAAAGGTTGAAGGCCGCGTCGAAGCCTGCGCCTGCAAGACCACGCTCGAGGGAGGCCTCATCGCACACGGGCACGAGCCAGGCCCGGTGGCCCGCGCGCTCCAGGCCCCGGGCCACTTCCCATGCCGCCGCTTCGTTGACCTCGCAGGCGGCATCCCGCAGGCGCCCGGATGCCGCGGACACGTAGACGACGGCGACCCGCACGGCAATCGTTCCGCGGCTAGGAGGCGCGCTGCTCGATGGGTACGTACCGGAGGTCTGTAGGCCCCACGTAATGGCCGCGCGGCCGGTAGATGCGGTTTTTCGCGTACTGCTCCAGCACGTGGGCACACCAGCCCGCCACCCTGCTCATGGCAAAGACAGGCGTAAACAGATCGGTCGGGATGCCCATCGCGTGATAGACCGTGGCCGAATAGAAGTCGACATTCGGCAAGAGCCCCTTCTCGCGCTGCATCACGTCATCGATGCGCACACTCATCTCGTAGAGCTGTGGCTGGCCGATCTCGGCGGTGATCACCCGGCTCATGTCGCGCAGGATCTTCGCGCGCGGATCGCCCTCCTTGTACACGCGATGGCCGAAGCCCATCACCTTGCGCTTTTCCGCAAGGGCCTCCTTCAGGAAAGGCTCGATGTGATCCATCGAACCGATCTCCTGCAGCATGCGCATCACGCGCTCGTTCGCGCCGCCGTGAAGCGGGCCCTTCAGCGTTCCGATTGCGGCCATGATGCTCGAGTAGAGCCCGGACTCCGTACTGGAAGTCACGCGCGCGGAGAAAGCAGAGGCGTTGAGCTCGTGGTCGGCGTGCAGGATCAGGCAGGTGTCGAACTGCTTGACGCGTCTCGATTCCGGCTCCTCGCCGAACAGCATGTACAGAAAGTTCCAGGAGAGCGACTTGCCCTTGATCGGCTGGAGCGGCCACTGGCCGGTTCGCACTCGGTGGTAGGCGGCGATGATCGTGCCAAGCCGCGCCGTGAGCCGAACCGCTTTGCGCCGGTTCGGCTCGTCCGCGATCACGTTCGCGTCGGGGTCGTGGAGTGATAGGCCGGCCACCACGGCGTGTAGGAAGTCCATGGGATGGACCTCGGTCGGGAGGCCATGGAACCAGCCGAAGCAGCGCTGCGGAAGCGCCATCTTTTCGTGCAAGCTGGCCTGAAAATCAGAGAACTCCTTCTGGGTCGGGAGCCGCCCATACCAGAGTAGGTAAACGACCTCCTCGAAGGTCGAGTTCGCGGCCAGGTCTTCCATCGTGTAGCCGCGGTAGGTC
>DAIOWK010000106.1:0-10702 GCA_036758525.1 Myxococcota bacterium | reverse complement strand
AGCTGCGAAAGATCCCACCCCGAGGACGCGACCCCCACTACCGGAACGGCCAGCGTTCCACGCTTCACCATCTGGCAGAGAGCAGGAAAGATCATCTTGTGAGCGAGATCACCCGTCGCGCCGAAGAACACAAGGGCATCCGAACGTTGAGGATCCACGGCCTCGTTCCACTCCTCTTCGACCTCGGGCACGGCGCTTGCGGAAACGCGCGCTGCACCACGAGCGTTGGACCACCAGACATCGCCTGCCATGGACGATCGGACGCTGGGCCCGAGACAGCTCACTCACCGGCGGTCTTGCCTCGCGCGCGACTTTCGTGTTCCGGCAAGCCGAACGTTTCGACACGCTGCCCAAGCGTACCATCTGCCCTAGGAAGGGAATCTGTCGAAAAGTCCGTGACGCAGCGGGCTTCCCCCTCGCTCGAGCGCGATCAGAAAGGCTCGGGCCCAGGGGCAGGCCTTGGCGTCAGGGCGCGAAAACCCTGAACCTCGCCTCCGCGCGACCGCAACTCGGGCTGGCCCGTGCGGGCACCACAAGTCCTGCGGGTGATACGCTTCCACCGCCTATTTCCTCGGAGAGCAACCGATGGCGACAAAAGACACCGACGACGCGTCCCGCTACCGCACGAACCTGCAGGGTGAGGTCGACGGTGCCAGCCTTTACCGAACGCTTGCGGCGACAGAACGCGACCCCCACCTTGCGGATGTCTACCGCCGTCTCGCCTCCGTCGAGGAAGCCCACGCGGAGTTCTGGCGCGCGCAGCTCCTTCGTCTCGGCGCCAAGGTCCCAGGGCTTCGACCCGACCTTCGCACACGCGCCCTCGCCTGGCTCGCTCGCAGATTTGGGCCGGGATTCGTTCTTCCCACCCTGAACGTGCTGGAACGCGGGGACAGCGCGCAGTACGACGCTCAGCCCGAGGCGGTGGCGGGCGGCCTGCCCGCGGCGGAGCGATCCCACGCACGCATCGTGCGAGCGGTCGCGAGCGCAGAGCCCTCGGGCTTGGAGGGCAGTGCCATCGCCCGGCTCGAAGGACGACATCGCGCGCTTGGTGGCAACGCGCTGCGGGCCGCCGTTCTCGGAGCGAACGATGGGCTCGTATCGAACCTGAGCCTCGTGATGGGGATGGCGGGAGCTGCCGCAAGCGGCGGAACGATCCTGCTCACGGGCCTCGCAGGCCTCGTGGCCGGAGCGTGTTCCATGGCGATGGGCGAGTGGATCTCGGTGAACAGCTCACGCGAGCTCGCCCAAAGACAGATCGCGACCGAGTCGGCGGAACTCGCGGCCTCCCCCGAAGAAGAGAGGGAAGAGCTCGCCCTGATCTACCAGGCGAAGGGGATTCCCGCCGAGCAGTCGCAGGCGCTTGCGGAGCGCCTCATGACGAGCAAGCGCGGAGCCCTCGACACCCTGGTCCGAGAAGAGCTGGGCATCGACCCCGAGCAGCTCGGCGGCTCTGCATGGACCGCCGCAGGGTGGTCGTTCGTCTTGTTCGCCTTGGGTGCGCTCTTCCCTGTCACCCCGTTCTTCATCGCGACCGAGCGAGCTGCGCTCGTCGGGAGCGTGGTCCTCTCAGGACTCGCGCTCCTTGCGATCGGTGTGGGAACCTCGCTTTTCACTGGGCGCGGAGTCGCTTTCTCTGCAGGACGCCAGCTCGTGATCGGCCTCGCGGCGGCAGCTGTGACCTACGGCGTCGGTAGGCTGGTCGGCGTTACCCTCGGAGGGTAGGAAGTCTCTGTCAACACATATCCCTGTCGACTTCGCCCGCCCTTCCCCACGGGCGCTGGCCCCCTCTGCCTAACTCCCAAGCCGGCAGAGCGACCCAGAGTGAGCCAGGCCCCGAGGCGAGTGCGAACTCCGCGCTCGGGGCCGACTCGTTACCCTCACCCCCGATTTTCGTTCACAAGGCCGAGGAGACGCCAGGCTCCGGTCCGTCGAGATCCCCAGAGCCCGCAGAACGTCATCCTCGAATGGCGAAGCCCTTCTACGACGGAAGCCGACGGAGTGTCAATCGGAAACGTGAGGTCGCTCCCCCGCGGCTAGGAGTGCCTCTCCTTCCCGTCGGCTCGCGCCGGCCCCGAGGGTTTTCCCCCGGCATGGGCCGCTTTCGACGGTGGAGGCGGTGGAGGCGCAACGCTCCTTGGTGTCGGTCGTTGATACACGCGGCTCGCGGGCTCGCCCGGGAGCTCGCGACGTGCGGTCGGCTGCGAGGCGGGCTTCTCGAAGGAAGGCTGTGGCACGTTGGCGTGCTGGACCGCCGGCGCAGTGTGAGGCACCGATCCCACGGACGCGGCACGTGGCGCTGCCGGCCGCGGCGAGGACTCCCCTCCCGGGACGGACGCCCTTAGGTCCCCAAAGTGCGGCGGGGGCGGTTCATTCACGCGCTGTACGCTCCCGTTCTGCCCGAAGGGGGCGCGCGCAATGGGGGTACTCGAGGGCCCGTGCTCGGGCGCCGAGACGATCCGCGCAGGAGCTGCACTCGCTACCGCCCTGGATTCGGGGCTGGCCCCCTGGTGGTTGACCTCGAGGGCTGGCGCTGCGATCTGCGGCGCACGGGTTGCTACGACGGGTCTCGAAAGCGTTTCTCGGGGCGGCGGCGCCGCGGCACGACCCGCTCCGCCCACGAGGCTCGCGGCGACGGGCTTGACTGCAAGCGCACCGTGGATGGGCTGAAGCTGCTGCACGGGTACCTGTGCAATGCGCGCGGCTGCGACAGGGCCTTGGCCAAAGCGGTCCGCCTTCACCGCCACCACCGCGCCGGAAACCGCGGCATTTCGATAGACCGTGATGTTGTTCGCATTCACGATCGTCGTATTGTTGATCGTGACGTTGTTCACGACGCGCGGGCCACCCCAACCCGCCCAGTGGGGCACGCCGACGAAGCCCCGCGGGCCCCACCACGGCACGATGGGCTCGCCCCACCCGAGGGCGACCCAGCCCACCGACGGGAAGCCGATGCCAACCCCGATGGAGAGGCCAGGGGCACCGAAGAATGCAACGAGTGCGGGCGCGTAGTAGGGCCGCGCGACGATCGGCCCCGGCGCCCAGCCCCAAAAGCCACCGACATGCACCCAGCGCCCGTAGTGGTAGGGGGCCCAGCCCCAGGGAGCGGTGTCGACCCAGGTCCAGCCGTAGAAGGGATCATACATCCACGAGCCCGTGGTGTAGGGCGCCCACCCGGGACCGACTCCGCCGGGAACCCAGACGGAGCCATAGTCGGGAACCACGCGCCAGTCGCCACTGTGGTCCAGGTCGTCCGCACCATACACATCAGGCGGTACGAAGCGTGCAGAGGCTGCTTCGATCTGGTGATCGGTGCGCTCGTAGTTCCAGCGGTCCCAGGCGTCGAGTTCCGGGGCCGAGTAGGTCTCGACCTGCGGCGCCTCGCTGCCCGTCACTACCACTTCTTCGCTCGGTCCCACGGCCGCCGACTGGCCCCCCGCCGGGGTCACTGTGGCGCGCCCGCCGCGGCGGCTCGCGAAGGTGGTGGTCTCATCTCGGACCTCCACCCTGTAGTAGCCGGGATGGTCGACGCTAAAGGCGGCGTTCGGTGTGTCGAGCTCGACCGTCTGTCCGGGGGGCATCGAACGCAGGTCGAGCGACGCAGTGCCGCTGATCACGCGGAACTGGAGAAACGCCGGTTCGAGCGAGTCGAGCCCGAGCTGCGTCTCCGAGCCGGCGCGCACAAACGCGCGCGGACCGATTTGAAGCTCAAGATTCCCTCCGCTCCCGGTGGCAAGGCGGTCTCCCGCAGCGAGCGCCGTATTGACCTGGGCGGTGGCCCAGTCCGTGGCGCCGTTGCGCCAGAACGCCACCGGGCCATCCGCCAAGCCGAGACGCGGCGGGGTTCGATCGAAGCCCGGCGGTGGAGCCTCCTGGGCAGCGGCGCCGAACACTCCTCCGAGGCTGAACAGGAATGCCAGGCACAATGCCGCGTAAGATCGTCGCTGCCCCACCATGCTCGATTCCCCCCTGGTGCGTCTCGCCGGTTCGATGGCGGCGGCCGGCGCCGCATTCATGCCGCGCGCACGCACGACTCCGCCCCTTAGAACACTGCTTAGCGCGTGGAGTTGCGTGACCCCCCGGCCCTGTTCACGATCGATTCATGGAGCCATCGCGAGAGATCCCGCCGGAGCTCCCCCTGACGCCCGGGAGCCCGCCCCGCTGGACGCGGCGCCCGGCGTCCTGCGCTCAGGGTCCCCGGGCGAAGTCCCCTATCCTCGCGACGTCGCACCCGAGGGATCCGCATGCAGTCCGATCACCCCTACTCCGTCGCGATTGCTGAGCTTTGCCGCTCGACCCTTGCTGTGCTGACCGCGTTCGAGCACGTGCAGCGACACCTTCACCCTTCCGAGCACTCCCGCCTCCGGGGCCTTCTGGAGCGCCCCGGCGCCGATCTGGCGCGGGCCCTCACCGTGTTCCGCGCTCTCCCACCCCCGCAAAGCCTGGAGGCCTTCCACGCACAGATGGAGCGTGCCGGGGCAGCCGCCAACGAGGCTGTCCGTCTGTTTTCCGACCCCGCTTCAGCAACCGACACGGTGGCCCGCGTCCTCGGCAGTCTGCGCTGCACTTGTCGCGCGCTCGAGGCGCTCTACCCGCTGCGCGAGGTGCTCACTCCCCTCGGCCGCCTCTTCGCGGAAGCGTCCCTCCATGATCGGCTGACCGAGCTGGATCCTGAGATGACCCGAGAGGGCGTTACCGTGGGCATGCACGCCTCGGGATCCAGCGAGGACCTGCCCGACGCACGCGGGGGCTTCGTCTTCTACGTGCCTGAACGCTACGACGGAAGCGAAGCTCTGCCGCTCGTGGTGGCTCTGCACGGTGGCTTTGGGCACGGGCGAGACTTCGTGTGGACGTGGTTGCGGGAAGCCCGCAGCCGGCGTTGTTGCCTCCTCGCACCGAGCTCGCTCGACACGACCTGGTCACTGCACGATCCAGACCGAGACGGCGCAGCACTACGCTCGATGGTGGAGTTCGTGATGGAGCGTTGGCGGATCGACGCCTCTCGGGTCCTGCTCACCGGCTTGTCCGATGGCGCAACCTTCTCCCTTCTCTGCGGCCTCGCGGAGGGATCCCCCTTCACCGCGTTGGCGCCGGTCTCGGGTGTGCTGCACCCCTGGAACTTCCGCAATGGCAACATGGGCCGTGCGCGGGGCAAGCGGATCTATCTCGTGCACGGAGCGCTCGACTGGATGTTCCCGGTCGACACAGCGCGCACTGCCCGCACTGCACTCGTGCAGGCCGGGGCGGACCTCGTCTACCGCGAACTCGCCGACCTCTCCCACGCCTATCCCCGAGAGGAGAATGGACACATCCTGCGCTGGCTCGACCCGAGACTTGGGTTGCCGGGCGAGAACGAATCCGTGCCCGCGTGATCTCGAACCCCAGGGAGAGCCCGGCGAGCTAGACCAAGCCGAGTTTCCGGTCCTGTTCTTCAGGGTCGAAATCCTCGAACTGAAGGATGCCGAGCTTCTCGAAGTGGTCTCGGACGCGCGATGAAAGCAGCCCGAGCCGCTTTAGATTCGGCACAATGCGTGCGAACAGCATTCGACGGAACATCTGCGCCGGCACCGAACCCATCACGAGTTCGCGTACCTCCTCGCGCTTCCAGCCCATGGCATCGGCGATCTGGTCTCCCATCAAGCGATTGCGCATCAGCTCGCAGGCGTAAATGATGAAATCCTCGCGATCTCGGAGCTCACCCGGCGCCATCTCTCGATAGTGGTCCTTCAGCGATACGACGCCGAATGCCACATGCCGAGACTCGTCCTTCATGACGTACTTGATGAGCTCTTTCAGCAGGGGCTCCTGTGCGAGCTGATAGAGATTCCCAAAGGCTGCCATGGCAAGCCCCTCAATGATGATTTGCATGCCGAGATATTTGAAATCCCAGCGACGATCCTTGATCGTGGCGTCGAGAAGTTCCTTCAGGCTGTCATTGATCGCCCACTCCCACTCGAGCTTCTCGCGCAAGTAGCGACTGAAAACCTCAACGTGTCTTGCCTCATCCATCGTCTGTGTGCCGGCGTAGTACTTGCCGTCGATCCATGGCACCGCTCCGACGAGTTGAGAGGCGACAATCAGTGCTCCCTGCTCCCCGTGAAGGAACTGCGAAAGCTGAAGCGAGATTTGCGCGTGGCGGAGATGCCCTTTCTCCTTGTCATTGAGTTTCTGATACGGTCCGTAGGCCGCGAGCGGGTTAATGCCGGCGGGGATGATTTCGCTTTCCGGATCGACTTCCGTCGCCCATGCGAGCTGGGTCGTCCCGTTCCACTGATCGCGCTTCGCCTTCTCGTAGAGGTCGCGCAGTCCCTCCTTGACCGAGCCGTAGTTCCAGGCGTAGCTCGTGTCGAACGAGGTGAGGATTGTCTCCAGCTCGTGATCGAGCGAGTCCATCTGGTTGGCGATCGGCTCGCGGCCCATCTCGGTTCCTCCAACTCTTGTCTTCATCGGACTCTACCATGGGCAAGGCGAGGCTTCAGGCCGCTCTCCCGCCAACCCGAAGCGGGAACCATGCCCTCGCGCCCTGCGTCGTGCGCTAGAGCCTCCGCAGGTTGGGCTATCGGAAGAGCGTTCGTGCAAGCTCGCCGCGGAATTTCTGCGTGAGCGGATCGCTCGGGCCGAGCAGCGCGAAGAGATCGAGCATGGTCTTGCGCGCCGCCTCCTCCGCGAACCGCGGATCGCGCTGAACGACAGCCAGGAGTTCGCGGAGCGCCTCCTCGTAGCGTCCCGCGGCGCTCAGTCCCTTGCCGAATTCAAGACGTGCGGCGAGGTCTTGCGGGTTGGCGCTCGCCCTGGCCCGAAGCGCGTCGAGATCGGCGGCACCCGCAGCGTGTGTGCGCGTCGCGGCCGCCAGCCGCTCGGCACGCTTTGTGATCTCCGTACCGCCGGCCACCCGTTCCAGCAGTGCCAGAGCGCGCGCGGTCTCCCCGCGACCCGCGAGTAGCTCGGCGAGTCCCACGAGCGCGCGCCCGTGCCGCGCGTCCTTTTCGAGGGCGGCGAGGTAGCGCTCCTCGGCCGCGTTCTCGTGACCTCGGGAGGCGAACTCCTCTGCCTCGTCGACCAGACGGTCCGCGTCGCTCGGGAGAACGGACTCGAGGAAGCGCGAAACCGCGGCTTCGGGCTGGGCGCCCACGAACTCGGCGACGACACGCCCGTCGCGGAAGGCTTTCACCGCCGGAATGCTGCGGATGCCAAATGTCTTTGCGACCTCGGGCGCCTCGTCCACATTCACCTTCGCGAGCACAAACGCGCCCGCGTGCTGCTGGGTAAGTCGCTCGAGCACCGGGCCGAGCGTCCGGCAGGGCCCGCACCAGGGGGCCCAGAAATCGACGACCACGGGGAGCTTTGCCGAGCGATCAAGCACCGCAGCGGTAAACTCCGCCTCAGCCACGTCCACGATGGAGGCCTCGCTTGCCATGGCCGAAACCGTGCCGAAGACGTGGCCAACCCACAAGCACCCGGCGCGACCGCCCCGCGCCACGGATCCTTCGGCCAAGGACGGGGCCGCAGGGGCAGGGCGCGAACAGGACTCTCGCCGCCGCGGTCGATGGCGACGCGCTTTACGAAAGCCGGACGCCGTTTTGGCGGATGACCTCCTTGTACCAGAGGGCGCTGGCTTTCGGGACTCGCCGCTGCGTCGCGTAGTCCACCCAGACAATCCCGAAGCGCTTGCTCGTCCCGAACGCCCATTCGAAATTATCGAGGAGTGACCAGACGTAGTAGCCGCGCACGTCGGCTGCCCCTTCGACCACGGCCCGCACCAAGCCACTGAGAAAGCCGCCGAGCAGCGAGATACGGCCTTGGTCGGCGATCTCCGTATCCGAGACAGGCTCGGTGTTGTCACAGACGCCGTTCTCTGTCACGAAGATCGGGAGCCTCCCATACTCTGCGGAGATCCACCGCACAAAGTCGCCCAGGGCGTGCGGCGCCCGCTCGTATCCCATGGGTGTCAGGGGCAGCGTCGGCTCCGCCGGACGGTAACCGACGCTCCGCCGCAAGTCGGCCGCGACTCGCTCTCTCGAGTAGAGGTTCACGCCGAGAAAGTCGGTCGGGGTCGCAATCACTTCAAAGTCCTGCGCCCTTGCAGGAAAGGGTGCCCCCTTTGCCTCGTAGGTCCGTACAACCGACGTCGGATAGCCTTTGCCATACACAGGTCCGTGAAAGAGCCGGGTCCCGAAGTCGCGCGCCAGCTCCACGGCGATCGCCGTCTCAGCCCGGTCGTCGGCGGCTTCGTAGCTGGTGTTGGCATTCGTGATGCCGATCGTTCCATCGCGCCCGCTTGCCCGAAAGGCCTGTACGGCGAGGCCATGGGAAAGGAGAAGGTGATGGATCACGCGTGCCGTGGCCGGGAGGTCGCGAATTCCGGGGGCGAGAAAGCCGAGGCGGTGACCTGCCATGGCGGTCACAATCGGCTCGTTGTGCGTGATCCAGCGGGTCACGCGGCCACCGAGACGATCAAACATGAGCTTCGCGTACTCCGCGAAGTGATAGGCCGTGTCGCGCTCGATCCACCCTCCGCGATCCTGCAGGGCTTGGGGGAGGTCCCAGTGGTAGAGGGTGACGCAGGGCTTGATCCCCGCCTCGAGCAAGGCATCTACAAGGCGGTCATAGAAATCGAGACCCTTGGGATTTGCCGCACCCACTCCGAACGGGAGGACGCGCGGCCACGAAACGGAAAAGCGGTAGGTCTGGAGCCCGAGGAGGTGCATCAGCGCCACATCCTCGCGGAAGCGGTGGTAGTGGTCACAGGCGACGTCGCCGTTCTCGCCGGTCTGGATACGCCCGGGCTGACGGCAAAATACATCCCAGATCGAGAGACCCTTGCCGTCTTCGAGAGCCGCGCCTTCGATCTGGTATGCGGCGGTGGCCGCGCCCCACTCGAAGCCCTCGGGAAATCGGACCCACGTCATGCGCAGAAGCTTACCCGAGGGAGGCAGCCCGCGTATGATGAGGAGGGTCGTTTTCGAGAGGTCATGCGATGAAGTTTGGGATCTTCTACGAGCATCAGCTCCCGCGGCCCTGGGGCGAGGGTCGGGAGCTTGCCCTCTTCCAGGAGGCGCTCGATCAGGTCGAGCTCGCCGACCGCCTGGGCATCGACTTCGCCTGGGAGGTCGAGCACCACTTCCTCGAGGAGTACTCGCACTCCTCCGCGCCCGAGGTGTTCCTCGCGGCGTGCTCCCAACGCACGCAGCGCATTCGACTCGGCCACGGCATCGTGCTCATGCCTCCGGGCTATAGCCACCCCGTCCGCGTCGCGGAGCGCATCGCGACCCTCGACCTCGTCTCGCGCGGACGCGTCGAGTGGGGAACCGGTGAGTCCGCTTCGAGGGCGGAGCTGGAGGGCTTCCGGATCGATCCGGCAGAGAAGCGGGCGATGTGGCTGGAGACCGTCGAACAAACGGCAAACATGCTGGCCCTCGACCCCTATCCCGGCTTCGAGGGCCAATTCTTTTCCATGCCCTGCCGCAACGTGGTGCCGAAGCCCGTCCAGCGCCCCCATCCGCCGCTTTGGGTCGCCTGCTCGAACCGTGAGACCATCCATCTCGCCGCTCGCCTCGGGATGGGGGCGCTCACCTTTGCGTTCGTGGATCCCCAAGAGGCGAAGCGCTGGGTGGACGACTACTACAAAACGCTCCGTACTGAATGCATTCCCATCGGCCACGCCATCAATCCCAACGTCGCGATGGTGACGGGCTTCTCCTGTCACCAGGATGCGGAGGAGGCAAAGCGCAGGGGTCTCGACGGATTCCGCTTCTTCGGCTTCGCGCTGGCCCATCACTATCTCTTTGGACGACACAAGCCTGGCCGGACGAACATCTGGGAAACCTTCGAGAAGGTGCGTGGAATGCTCCCGGACGACGCGGAGAACCGCGGCATCGGAACGCCCGCCCAGCTGCGCACGCATCTGCGTGCTTTTGCAGACGCAGGGGTGGATCAGGTGGTGTTCATTCAGCAAGGCGGAAACAATCGCCATGCGGACATCTGCGAATCGCTCGAGCTCTTTGCACGCGAGGTGATGCCCGAGTTCAAGGAGGGAGAAGACGAACGGGTTGCGCGCAAGCGAGAGGCGCTGGCACCACATCTCGAGACTGCGATGGCACGCAAGAAATGGATGCCGCAGCTGGCGGAGAGTGCGATCCCCGAGTTCCAGGCGTACGGTCGGAACATCGCTGCGTCGACGGACGACCCGCGCGCGCGGGGAGAGACAGCGGAACGCATCGCAGCGATGCGCGATGCCCTGAAGCGGGTGTAGTGGGAGTCCGAGACAAGAGGCGCTGCGCATGGGTCGCAGAAGATCCTCTGCGCATCGCATATCATGACCGCGAGTGGGGCGTGCCCGTCCACGACGACCGCGTGCTCTTCGAGTTCCTGCTGTTGGAGGGAGCGCAGGCAGGGCTCTCCTGGGACACGATTTTACGAAAACGGGATGGTTACCGCCGTGCCTACCACCGCTTCAATCCGCGGAGGGTCGCCGACTACGATGCGCAGGATCGCGCGCGTCTTCTGGCCGACCCCGGGATCGTGCGAAATCGCTCCAAGGTGACGGGGAGCATCGTCAACGCGCAGATTTTTCTCGAAGTCCAACGCGAGTTCGGGAGCTTCGATCGATATGTCTGGGGCTTCGTCGGAGGTCGGTCGCTCCAGGGAAAAAGGCGCAGCCAGAAGGATGTGCCGGCACGTACCACCGAGTCGGATGCTCTCTCGA
>DAIOWK010000105.1:0-10708 GCA_036758525.1 Myxococcota bacterium | reverse complement strand
AAGGATGCTCTTCAGGGGTTTGCCGAGACCCGAAGCACCCGCACCCGTGTACGGAATCTCGTAGTGCTCACCTTTGAACTCGAGGGGCCCCTCGCGCGCCAGGATCTGGCGGATGATCGTTACGTATTCACGCGTCCGTGTGAGCGGCTTGCCGTATGCAACACCGTGCCAGCCCTCGATCACCTGCGGGCCCGAGGGACCAAGACCGAGGATGAAACGGCCGCCCGAAAGGGCGTCGAGCGTCATCGCGGTCATCGCCGTCATCGCCGGGGTGCGTGCAGGCATTTGCATGATGGCCGTGCCCAGGCGGATCTTCGTGGTGCGCGCGCCGATCCAGGCGAGGGGTGTCACGGCGTCTGAGCCGTAGGCCTCGGCTGTCCAGATCGAATCAAAGCCGAGGCGCTCAGCCTCGAGCACAAGGTCGAGATTCAAGGACATCTGCGATCCGGAGTAGCCGGCAGTCAGGCCGAGGCGCATAGCGTTCTCCTTTCGCTCGTTGCGCCGAGCTTAGCTGCTCCGGGGGGCTCGGTCGTGGGGGACGAGGCTTTGCGGGAGGGACTCCCGGCGACAAGGCTGGAGCGGCAACCTTCAGCCGCAAGACAAGCCGAAGGCGCCCCTACCGGAAGTCGAAGCTCGCCACGGGATCGCTCGCGGGAAAGGTGGCCTCAAGCGCCGCGTCAAGCTGCGCGTCGCGCTCGCGCGCAGCGGGGTTCTGTCCGGTCGAAGGACTGGAGCGCCCGTTTCCGCCGTGCTCTTGCTCGCCCATGCGTTCCTCGCAAGCGCGGAAGCCCCGCGCCAGAAACCGCTTACCGGATGCCCGATACCGCCTCGGGCAAGATCTTGTAGATCACACGCACCTCGCCTGGCTTGCGCAGCGGGTACTTCTCGACACCCATGTAGCGCTTGGCCAGTTGATCAATGTGCGCATCTGCGCCCTCTTCCGTGATCGCCACTACCCGACCCCGCACCTCAAGGTAGCGATAGGGATTCTCTGGATCCTGAATGGCGAGCGCCACCCGAGGCTCGCGTCGCAGGTTTCTGTCCTTCTGGCGTCCCTTGGCCGAATTAATCAGCACGTGCGTTCCATCGAAATCGCACCAGACCGGTGTTACCTGCGGTTTGCCATCGGGCATGAGCGTGGCGAGGTGAGCGAAACTCTTCTTATGAAAGAGGTCGAGAAATGAATCGGGTACCTGCGCGGCCATGCGTACCTCCTCTTCAACGACCGAGCTTCTGGCCTTCTATGTTATCTCCCGAGCGGCGGATTGCATGGGCCCAGCGGTCCCTGCGCTCGCGCGGTACGACGCGGTGGCTAGGAGCGCGGCGACTCCGCAGGCTGAACCTTGAGCTCGAGAAGCTCCGTCCGACGAAGAACGCTCAGCACGGTGGGCACGCCGGCGCGCTCCGCTGTGAGCAGCCGGTGCAGGTCGTCGACGCTGGTGACGGGGTTGCCCGCAAACCGGATGATCACGTCCCCTTCCGCGATTCCCGCGAGTTCGGCGGGGCTCGTGTGCTCCACCGCGAGAACGAGGACCCCGGTCTCTTGGGTCAGGCCGTGATGCCTCGCGATTGCGCGGTGAATGGGCGCGCCCTGTCCTCCGACTCCGAGATGGCTGCGACGAATGCGGCCCTCCTTAATCAGCTCGCCTGCAACACGTTTCACGAGGTCGATCTCGATGGCGAAGCAAAGTCCCTGTGCCGCTGCGATGATGGCAGTGTTGACTCCAATGACCTCGCCGCGCGAGTTCACAAGCGGCCCGCCAGAATTCCCGGGATTGAGAGCCGCGTCGGTCTGAATCACGTTGTCGATCAGTCGGCCCGAGGTCGACCGCATCGAGCGGCCGCATGCGCTCACGATTCCGGCCGTCACCGTGCTCTCGAAGCCAAAGGGGCTGCCGACGGCGATCGCGAGCTGACCCGGACGTACCCGGCCGGAGTCGCCGAGTCTCGCCGCGCGAAGTTCCGGGGCGTCGATTTTGAGAATGGCGAGGTCCGTGTCGGGGTCGTCCCCCACAAGAGACGCCTCGCGACGAGCGCCGTCGGGTGCGCTCACCTCGATCCGAGCGGCACCATGGACGACGTGGCTGTTGGTGACGAGGAGACCGTCGGGCGTGAGCACAAAGCCGGACCCACCCCCGCGTACGGGTTGCCCCCCAGGTCCCGCCCGGCGCCCCTCGATCTGCACGTGAACGACCGAGGGGCGAATGGCCTCGACCGCCCCGGTCACCGCCCGGGAATAGGCGTCGAGGAGCCCCTCCTCGCGGTCATCCCGCCTCGGAAGCGGAGCGTCGGCCTCGGGTCCATGCGAAATCAGTCGGAGTGCACGCATGGCAATTGGTCTCGGCACCGCGCAAGCCAGGTCAAGACGTGGAGGCCCGAGCTGCTCTGCTGTGAGATCCTGACGCTCGCATGAGCAACCCGGCGGAGGTCCGTCCCTACGAGCCGCTCGACGTGGGAGCCTGGAGACCGCTACGTCGGCCGGTCTTTCGGGCGCTCTGGATCGCGACCATCGCCTCGGCCGTCGGCACCTGGATGCAGGATGTGGGGGCGTCCTGGCTGATGACGTCGCTCGCTCCCACGCCCCTTCTCGTGTCTCTGGTGCAGGCCGCGTCGAACCTACCGTTCTTCGTCCTCGCGCTTCCTGCAGGCGCTCTTGCGGACGTGGTGGACCGCCGTCGGCTGCTTATGGTCTCGCAGGCCTGGATGCTGCTCTCCGCCGCTGCCCTCGGAGTCCTCACCCTGAGCGGCGCGGTAACGCCTGTCGGTTTGCTCATCCTCACGTTCTGCCTTGGCATCGGAAGCGCGCTCAACGCTCCCGCCTGGCAGGCGATCACGCCCGAACTGGTCCCCCGGGAAGAGCTGCCCGAAGCCATCAGCCTGAACGGAATGGCGATGAACGTTGCGCGCGCCGCAGGTCCTGCGATTGGGGGGAGCGTGGTAGGGATGTTCGGACCAGGGACGACCTTTCTTCTCAACGCTGCTTCATTCCTCGGGGTCATCGCAGTACTCGCCGGCTGGAAACGGCTTCAGCACGAGAGCCGGCTACCCGCCGAGGACCTATTCGGCGCGATTCGTGCGGGCATCCGTTACGTAAGGCACAGTACGGAACTCAAAACCGTTCTCGTCCGTGCTCTCTCGTTCATCCTCTTCGGGAGCGCCCCGTGGGCGCTGCTTCCGCTTTTCGCCCGCCGGACCCTCGGTCTTGGCCCATCGGGCTACGGTGCGCTTCTCGGATTTTTCGGGGTTGGTGCGGTGGCCGGTGCCTTCTGCCTCCCGCGGTTGCGCCGGGCGACCTCGGCGGAGCGCGTCACGACGGGGGCGGTTCTCGGGTTCGCAGCGATTTCCCTCGTTCTCGGGCTCACGCGCAACGTCAAGCTCGTGGGGCTCGCCCTCGGGATCGGCGGAGCCGCCTGGCTCATCTTGCTCGCGAGCCTCAATCTTGCAGCGCAGTCCGCGGTGCCCTCGTGGGTGCGCGCCCGCGCCATGGCCGTGCATCTGCTGGTCGTCTTCGGGGGCATGGCAATCGGTAGCGCGACCTTTGGCACCATCGCGACCTTGATCGACATCCCGGCGGCATTTCAACTCGCGGCGCTCGGTCTCGTACTCGGCCGCATCGTGACTCTTCGCTTTCCCCTGCCCGAGGGGCCTCCGCTCGACCTCACTCCCGACCCACGCTGGAACGCTCCCGCCGTTGCGGGCGAGCACGCGCCGGATCGCGGACCCGTCCTTGTGACGCTCGAGTATGTCATCGACCCGGAACGCGCCACAGATTTTGCGCGGGCCATGCGAGAACTCTCACGCATCCGGTTGCGGGACGGCGCGCTCCGCTGGGGCCTGTTTGTCGATGCGGCAAAGTCCAATCACTATCTCGAGTCCTTCGTGGTCGAGTCCTGGATTGAGCATCTGCGCCAGCACGAGCGGATTACCGCCGCCGACCGAGAAGTCCAAGCCCGGGCCGTGGCCTACCACGTGGGGGCTACCCCGCCCCGTGTTACCCACTACATCCACGAGCGTATGCAATGACGAACGGCCCCGGAGGAGTGCTGCGGAGCCTTGAGGCTTCGGCAAGCCGCCAGGCAGAGGCGACTGGCTTCAGGCGGACGCACAGCCTGCGCCGGGGGGCCGCGGTCCTGCCGGCTCGGCTGGAGCTTGCCTCAACTCTCGGCGGGGGATGCGTCGAGGGGCAACTCGATCACAAACTTGGTGCCGCGCCCCAGCTCCGACTCCACCGAGATGCGCCCGCCGTGCCGCTCGACGATGCCATGGGAGATGGAGAGGCCAAGGCCCGTCCCCTTCCCCACCGGCTTCGTGGTGAAGAAGGGATCGAAGATCCGACTCTGGATCTCCGCGGGGATTCCCGGTCCGTCGTCTTCGATCTCCACCCGCACGCCGCCATCGATGGGTCGCGTGCGGATCCAGATCGTGCCCTTCTTGCCGAGCGCGTCGCAGGCGTTGATCAAGAGGTTCATGAAAACCTGATTCAGCTGGCCCGCGTAACAGCGAATCCGGGGAAGGTTTCCATAGTCACGCTCGACGCGGATGCCGTCCTTCAGGCGAGGTTCGATCAGCGAAATCGTACGGTCGATGCCGTCGTGCAGGTCGACCTCCTGGAGATCGGCCTGGTCCACCCGTGAGAAGGTCCGCAGGTCCTCCACGATCTTCTTGACTCGCGCCGTACCTTCCCGACTGCGGACGAGCAGCTTCGCCAAGGCGTCTCGCGCGCGGTCGGCGTCCGGCCCTGCACCCTTGCTTTCAATCAGCTTTCGAATGTACTCGTCCATGAGCTGAAGGTTCGCGTGCACGAACCCGATCGGATTGTTGAGCTCATGGGCGATGCCGGCCACGAGCTGCCCGAGGGAGGCCATCTTCTCACTCTGCACGAGCTGGGTCTGCGCCTCGCGCAGGGCCTGGGTGCGTTCATCGACGCGCGCTTCGAGCGTTGCGTTCAGTTTCGCGATCTCGTCGTAGGCCTTCGCGTTCTCGATCGCGATCGCGCTCTGGTTGGCAAGCGTGCGGAGGAGCTGCCGGTCATCGACGCCCAACCGCTCGCCCGAGAGCTTGTGACCTACGGCGATCACGCCGAGGAGATCCATCCCAAAGAGAATGGGTACGAGGAGTTCGACCTCGAGCGTGTCGAACACGTCCCGGCAGGCTTCCCGCACCTCCGCGTCCGTTTCGTCATCGAAGTCGAGGCGCGAGAGTGCGCGGCGAGCGAGCAGGTAGGTCACGATCGGGTGGTCGGCGGGGAGGAGGGTGTCGAGGGCGTCGTCGTCCCAGTCCCCCCGCGAGCCCGCGGGCTCGAGCACGCCGCGTTCGGCGTCGAAGAGCAGGACCATCGCGCGCTCCACGCCCATGGTGTCGGTAAGTGCGATCAGAATGCGATCTCCGATCTCCTTCATGGACAACATCGAGACCATGGCTTCGGAGATCTCGCGCACCGCGACCCGGTAGGCGGAGCGATCGCGGTCGAAGACGCGGTCGACGAGCCGCTGCATGCGCGTGCGCAACGGGTTGAAGGCGAGGATCGCGACGAACAAGAACGAGATCTGGAACGAGAGGGACTGTGGGAAGCGCGAGACCGTGGCCTCGGCGAAGGTGATGAGAAGTGCATAGACGCCGGTGATCGCCAGCGTGGCGGCGCCGTAGGCGGCCGACGACTTCGCCACGACACGGATCTCGAAGAGCTGGCGTCGCAGGATGCCGTAGCCCACGGCCAGCGGGAACGTAAAGAACCAGAGCAGCGCGACGTACCAGGGCCACGACGTCCGCAGGATCATCTGTACGATCATGATCAGAAGGACGGGAACGAAGCTTATGAGTGCGCCGAGAAGCATCACGTCGGCGCGGTCTGTGCTTCCCCCTTCCCGCATATGACGGCGCTCGTGCCCAAGGAACACGATCGAGGCGAAGGTCATCCCCATGGTGAAGCAGAACGCGAAGTTCGGTACGAGCGCAGGAGGGAGCCCGACGCGCTCACCCACAAGGGAGAGCAGGCCAAGCGCGAAGGCGAAGGCGTACATGAGAGGCCGCAGCCCTCGTCGCCGCACCACCCAGCCGGGCTCGGCGGGATAGGTGCTGAAGAGATGGAACACCGTCGCGCCGATGAAGGGGATGTTGAAGAGCATCCGGGGACCTTGAAGCGGTATCGGCACCCAGTGAAAAGCCAAAGACAGCTGCGCAGACATCGTGGAGCAAAAGAGAACGAGTGCCCAGGCTTCGGCACGGTCCGGACGCAATCGCCAGACCACGAACCCGATCGCGAGGTAGATCACAGACACGAGGAGGAGCCCGGCGTAAAGGGCCGCCGACCAGGGGGGGATGTTGGCAATGCTACAAACCCTCGGTTGCAGCTCGACCGTGTAGCGACGATCCCCGCGCGTGAATTCGTAGAGATTCGGACGATCGGGCTGCAGCACGCTATTCGGATTGAGGATCAAGTGATAGATCGATCCTCCGTCGATGCTGAGGAGCCGGTCCCCCGCCTCAACGCCCGCAGCGCTCGCGAGACCCGGGTCCTGCACGATCTCGGTCCCGGCCACGCCGGTAGTCTGGAACGGCAGGGTCAGGGAGTCTTGGGGATGAACGATGGGCCAGAGCGCCAGCACGATTGCGCTGAGCGCCCACGCGACAGCTAAGGCCGCCGTCACCCGGCGAAATCGAAGGGTCGCCGTGGGGTTCATGCAGCTCCGGGCACCCGCGTGGATGGTAGGCGCGCAGGCTCGGCGCTGTCAAAGAGCCCCGGAGCTAGCGGGCTTGTTGTTTCGCCTCGAAGTTGATGGCGGCTTGGTCCAGGTCCCGGCTGCCTTCCCCGTAGTTGTAGCCGGAATTATTGAGCAGGATCGCGCCGCTGCTTGCCGGGGGAGCGCCGGCCGTTTGGGCCGAAATCAGCCGCTGAATCATGGCGATTCGCGTCTGGAGGTCGGGTCCCGCGGACGCTCCGGCCGGGCACTGCAGGAGCGGCGAGGAGGGGGCAGGCTTCGCCGGGTCGGGGCCGAACAGATCGTCGGCGCGTACCGGCGCGGCGGCAAGAAGTGCGCAGGCCAGGAGTCCGGCGCACGCAGCCCGGGGCAAGAACGAAGGGGTTCGATCCCTCATGGCAGCCTCCATGGTATACCCTCCTCCGCGTTTTCCTGATCGGCCGGCGGGGCACGGACCTTGATGGCGGCAGGGGAGGTGCGCTGCGCGTAAGCTGCGCGTCTCCCGCACGCGAGGCAGCCGGGCCCCCCGAGTGGTGAGCGTTGCACCTTGTCACCTTCGAGCGGCGGGAGGGACGCGGCATCCGCGACGCGGCGGAGCGCGGCGACGATTGCCTGCTCGGTGAGCTCGCCGCACTCGGGCTTGATCTTGGCCAGTCGGGGAACGCAGGAGCCCGACGCGTCGGCGCGCTTCTTCCGCCCGGTCCCCATGGCGGGGAAGTCGTTGATTTGAACCGTGCGCTCGCCGTCCTCCATGCCCTCGAGGACGTGGGGGCTCCGGAGGCGCAGGCCGATTCTCTGCTCCCGACGGATACCCAGGCCTTTCTGCGCCAGCTCGCTCGCGCACTCCCGGCTGCGCAGCGGGCACTCGAGTTCGTGGCCGAAGCGAGCGAGCGCTACGACGCTCCGGACCTCTTGCGCGCGGGCGTCATCCTGCCGCGCCGAAGCGTTCGCCTATCCGCTCCGGTACCACGACCGGGGAAGATCTTGGCGGTGGCGCGCAACTACGCCGCACACGCGGCCGAGGCGGGAGGGACGGCACCGCCCGAGCCCGTGCTCTTTCTCAAGGCGTCTTCTTCCGTGATTGGGCCGGAAGATGAGATCGTTCTGCCGCGGCACAGCCAGGCGGTGGACTACGAGGGAGAGCTTGCGGTGGTGATCGGGCGCGTGGCACGCCACCTGACAGAGGAATCGGCGCTCGAGTCCGTGGCAGGCTACACGGTGGCGAACGACGTCTCCGCGCGCGACTACCAGAACGTGCGGGGACAGCACTTTATCGGAAAGTCCTGTGACACCTTCGCGCCGCTCGGGCCGGCCCTCGTCACGCAGGACGAAATCCCCGATCCGCATGACCTCTCGATCCGTACGTTTCTGTCGGGTGAGCTTGTTCAATCGGCGCGCACCAAGGAGATGATCTTCCCAATCGCACGGATCCTCGCGTTCGCTTCGAAGCTGATGACGCTCGAGCCCGGCGACGTCCTGCTGACCGGTACACCGGCGGGGGTTGGGATGGCACGCAAGCCTCCTCGCTACTTACGAGATGGCGATGTAGTCGACGTCGAGATCGAGCGCGTGGGTCGGCTGCGGAGCTTCGTTACGCTGGAGCGCGCCTGAGGTGGGAACCCGCAGGAAGACCCATCCCTCCATCCTCGACCGCGAGCGGTCGGTGCTGCTCATGATCGACCTCCAAGAGTCCTACCGGGGGAAGCTCACCAATGAGCCCCGCGTCATCGCCACGGCGGCGAAGCTCCTGGATGCGGCCGGGCTGCTCGGGATCCCGGTGGTCGTGACCGAGCAGTATCCGAAGGGACTCGGCGCCACGCGGGACGAGCTGGCGAGCCATCTGCCGGCGAACGCCAGACGCTTTGAAAAGACAAGCTTCTCCTGTCTCGGCGCACCCGGCCTGCGCGAGCACCTCGATGAACTCGGTCGAGAGCAGCTCGTCGTAGCGGGGATCGAGACGCACGTGTGCGTGAGCCAGACCGTGCACGATCTCCTGGCCAGCGACCTTCAGCCCCATGTCGTCCGGGATGCGGTGAGCGCGCGTTTTGCGCTGGAGGACGAGACGGGCTTCGCCAAAATGCTCGCCTCAGGCGCGGTCCCGGCGTGCCTCGAGGGCGTGCTGTTTGAGTGGCTGGGCGACGCGCGCGCCCGGGAGTTCAAGGCGGCGCACCGCCTCGTGGTGTGAGTGTGAGCCCTAGGTCGGAGCGGGCTCGTACTGCAAGAGGACCCGCTCGCCGGAGGCATGTCCCGCACGCATGCGGTCCCGCCAGCTCGGGAACTCGCTCGGATACTTCTTCTCGTAGGCCGCCAGTAGCCGAGCCAGCAGCGCCTCGTCCTTGCGCTCGCGCACCTGCGCGTCGAAGCTCGGCCCGGCGCGAAAGGCCTCGCTGCGGCCGATCATCTGCTTCCAGCGGCCGTAGTTCCCAACCCACAGGCGCGCCCGCTCCAAGCCCCCTTCGGCGCTACGCGCCTTCCACGACCGCTTGGCGGTGGTGAGCGCAACGGCACCGTCGAGCCAGGCGTACCACACCTCGCCGTGACACGTGCTCTCGCGCCCGTCCCGAAGCAGGGGGCACACATAGACAAACAGGCTGGTCTCGAGCGCAGCCACGGTCTTAGAGGGGAGGGCCGCCGGCGTTTCGAGGGCGCCGGCGAGTCGGGAGGTCAGAGGGAGCGCGAGGGTGGCCGCCGCGCTGCGCAGGAAGGTACGCCGGTCAAGCACGGCGAACCGAGGACCGTGGCTCAAATGCCCGAGCCTTCCTTCTCCTCACCGACGTGAATTCCGCACTCCTTGGTCTCCGGGTTCTCCCACCACCAGCGCCCCGCGCGCGGATCCTCACCCGCCTGGATGGCGCGCGAACACGGATCGCAGCCGACGGACGGATAGCCGGCAGCGTGCAGGCGATTCACCGGGACGTTGTGCGTGCGGATGTAGTGCCACACCTCATCGGCGTTCCAGTCCGCGAGCGGGTTCACCTTGACGATCCCGGCGTGGGTGGCGTCGATTTCAACTTTCTGGATCGCGGTCCGCGTGACCCCCTGGTCGCGTCGGAGGCCCGAGATCCAGGCGTCAAGACCGGCGAGGTAGCCCTTCAGCGGGTCGACCTTCCGCACCCGGCAGCAGAGCTGCCGTTTCTCGATTGACTCGTAGAAGAGGTTCATCCCGTTCTCCCGGACCATCGCCTCGACGGCTTTTGCATCCGGAAAGAGAACCTCGATCTCCTTGTCATAGCGGTCGCGGACCCGGTCCATCAGGTCATAGGTGGCTTGCGGGATGCGGCCCGTATCGAGCGTAAAGATCCGAAACTCAGGCTCAATGCGGCTCAGCATATCAAGCAGCGCCATCCCCTCTGGCGCACCGAACGAGCAGGAGAGCGCAATGCTGGGATGGAAGGTCTTGAGCGCCCAGATCAGGAGCTCTTGCGTGGAGAGGGCCTCGAAGACACCAGATTCGATGTCGCGGCGCAGGTCGTGGAGGGCGGGCTTGAGGGCGGAACCGGCGCTCGGGGGCATGGCCAATCGATACTACCGGCGGAAGCCGTAAGATCAACCCAAAATACCGCACGTTTGAGTCAAGATTGTGGGGCAGAGTGAGGCTCTGACAGGCGAAGGGGAGTGCGTGGGGAACGACGGCAAGTCCTGGGCCTTGGGGGCGCTCACTGAGCTTCGAGACTTTCGATGCGCCGCAGTCCGCCACGGTCGTCGAGGAACTCAAAGCCTGCCCGAGCCTGCTCCCGGTGGAAACGCACTTGTTCGACTTCGTGCCGGGTGAGGAAGAACCGCGCCAGCATTTCGTGGGTCTCCGCCAGGCCCTGAGGATCCTGAAGCGCCCGGAAGCCCTCGAGGGCACGCTCCAGATGCGATTGTTCGAGGCCCGAATCCCCGAAGGCGAACTCCGCACGTCCGAGGTTGAGCTCGTTCGTCGCGACGCCAAGCGCGTCCCCCCGGCTTTGATTCGATGCCGATGCTGAAGTGAGGAGCTCGATCGCGCGCGCCGGATCCCCGCTGTC
>DAIOWK010000104.1:0-10790 GCA_036758525.1 Myxococcota bacterium | reverse complement strand
GAAGTACGTCTCCCTCGAAGCCCAAGGAGGCCACGCTCTCCCGGGGAAGGACGTAGATGGGGGGGCGTGAGGAGACGCGGATCTCCGCGTCTCCGGGCCAGCCCTCTCCCAGGGCAGGGTCGCCGGGCCAGTCCTCATCCCACTGCACCGCTCGGATGGGCTCACGCCGCAGGACAGCCTCGGAAAACGGCATCAGGGCGCGCACCGTGACCTCGATCTGGTCCTCTGCTGCGCTCGAGAAGGCCTGGGGCACGATGGCGGAGCCCACGAGATCCACGACGTCACTCCCTTGCGGCGAGGGATGGACACACAGCGTCACCACATTCGTCCCATCGCTGGGTTGGCCGAGGTCGCGAACGCACACGACCCGCCGTGCCATGCCCTCCGGCAACACCGAGCGGCGTCCTCGCAAGAGGATACAAGCCCGGCGCCTTGTGGGGGGAGGCCCGTCCAAAAAGGAGGGGGCACCGCCCGCCGCATCGGCCAGCGCCGCTGCGAGCGCGCTGCGCGGGGCGTTCACGATCAAAACGCGGCCCAGCCAGACGTCGTGCGATCCCTCCACCGCGATTCCTGGAGCATTGCCCATGGCCACGAGCTGGAATCGGCCGCTGACTTGCCGAAACTCTCCGAATAGGGCCTGGACCCGACGGCGCAGGAGGCCACGGAGTTCGCCCTCCGCGGTGGGCAAGAACGCGGAACCACCCTCTAGCGCGCTGCCGAGAAGCCGAGCCCGGGCCTCGGGCGGCGGAGTCGCCTCTGCGAGTTGTGAGAGCGCACGCACCTGGGCGTCGAGCACGGGGGCGAGGGCTGGGCTCGGTGAGGCCACTTCCAGGGGGAGACCGCGCCCGTGGCGCGCCGGCCGTGGCGTGCTGGTGCCGCGGGCAAGCGCCCGAAGACCCCCGGCCCGCACCACCGAGGCCTCGAGCATCGCGGCGCGCTCGGCGGCCGCCGCCTCCAGCAGCGCACGCACAAGCTCTCGCGCTTCCTCGGGTTTCGCGAACCCCCAGCACACGAGCTCCTCGGCGGTGGCTTGGGGCTCGCCAATGTCCATGCGCGCATGCGGGAGCACAAGCTGGTAGGCGATCGGATCGGCTTCAATCTTCTTTCGATCGATCAGAGGGACGGTGAGGGTTCGCAGGCATGCGTCGAGGATGCCGCCGCTGCCTCCGCCCGCGAGATGAAACGGCTCGCGGAGCGCAGGGTGTCTGCGTGCCGCCGCTTCCTCCTCCACGACCAAGACGCGCTGACCGTCCATGCCGAGTCGCGCAGCGGCGATCAGCCCTGGCAGCGCGCCACCCAGAATGATGGCGTCCCAGCGCCGAGCCCGAAGGCCAGCCGTGGAGCTCGGTGCGCCGATCCCTCGCATCAGCGCACGCGCGACGCCCGAGGGGCGTTCGGGGTGGAGAGGGGGCCAAAAAGCAGCGGCGGATCCTCGGGCGCCTTCCGCTCGACCTCGCCGATCCGGTAGCTCCGCTCTCCGAGGGAATGAAGTCGCTGCTGAATGTCCTCAACCTGCTCGCGCGGAACGACGAGGACCATTCCGATTCCACAGTTGAACACGCGAAGCATTTCGTTCTCGGCGATCTCACCATGACGCTGAAGCACGCCAAAGATGGGAGGCCGTGGCCAAGAGGCGGCATCGATCCGCGCGCGCACACCCTTTGGCAAAATTCGCGGCACGTTCCCCGCGAAGCCCCCCCCTGTGATGTGAACCATCCCGTTCACCGTAAAGTCCCGAAGCAGGTTGAGAAGCGGCTTCACGTAGATGCGCGTCGGCGTGAGCAAAGCGCCGGCGAGGGAAGTGTTGAGCTCGGGGTGCTCGCCAAAGAAATCGAGCGCCTTGGACGCCTCCCCCTGCTCGAGGATCTGTCGGATGAGCGAGTAACCGTTGCTGTGGCAGCCGCTCGATGCGATCCCCACGAGAGCATCGCCTTCACGCACGGTCGAGCCGTCGATCACCTTGTCCCGCTCGACCACTCCCACACCGAAGCCCACGAGCTCAAGCTCTCCCGGCGGATAGCACCCAGCCATCGTGGCGGTCTCTCCCCCAAGCAGCGTACAGCCGGCGCGGCGACATCCTTCCGTGACACCGCGCAGCGCCTCGCCGGCGATTTTTCGGTCGAGCTCGCCCATCGCGAGATAGTCGAGGAAGACCAGGGGCTCGGCGCCCTGAACGATGAGATCGTTCACGACCATGGCGACGCAATCAATGCCAATCGTGTCGTATCGGCGCATGCGCGCAGCGAGCTTGAGCTTGGTGCCGACGCCGTCCGTGCTCGCCACGAGGACCGGATCGCGATACCGGTCCGGCGTCTTGAACAGGCCCGCGAAGCCGCCGATCGACGAGAGGATCTCCGGCCGGAAGGTCGGCTTGGCGATCTCCTTGATCTCTTCGACAAAGCCCTCGTCGTGGTCGAGGTCGACGCCAGCGCGCGCGTAGCTCGGAGCGCTCTTGGCATCGGCGGGCGTCTGAGGGGCAGGCTGCTTGGGGGGCTTGGGTGATCGGGGTGTCGGCACGGGCGATGAATACCGAGGCGGAGCGATCCCTGTCAATGCAGAGCGGACATGGCAAAGCGGCGCCGAGCCCGGCGGGCCGCGTGGCTTGGAGCGGTACGTTACAGTGAATAGGTGGAGCTTTCCGTCGTGATCCCGACTCTCGATGAGGGCGGGTGTATTGAGCGGACCGTTCGGCGCGCGCTCGCAGGTGGCGCCGAAGTCTTGGTGGTGGACGGTGGGAGCGGCGATGCCACACGGGAACGCGCCTCGGCTGCCGGCGCCCGGGTCCTCGTTGCAGAGCGAGGGCGCGCGCGCCAGCTGGCAGCCGGGGTGGAGGCCTCACGGGGCGAGGTCCTGGTCTTCCTCCACGCCGACACGCTGCTGCCCGAGCGTTGGCGCCCTGCGGTCGAGGCCACACTCTCCAAGCCCGACGTCTCGTGCGGCGCATTCGGCTTCCGCTTCGAACGGGTGCCGGGACAGCGTCTTGGCTTCGCACTTGCCTTCGTCGAATGGGGGGCACGGCTGCGGGTCGCGCTCCTTGGCTGGCCCTACGGGGACCAGGGCTTGTTCGTTCGGCGCAGCGCCCTCGAGGCCATGGGCGGAGTGCCGCAGGTGCCAATCATGGAGGATCTCGATCTGGTGTCGGCGATGAGGCGTTACGGACGGATCGAGTGCCTTGCCCTTCCAGCGCTGACCTCACCTCGCCGGTACCTCCGACACGGCCCGCTGCGCACGATGCTCCGCAACTGGGCGGCCACTGCGGCCTGGGCCTGCGGCTTGGACCGGGCCCGCATCGCCGCCTGGTACTACCAGACGGAACGGGCCATCCCGCGCGCTGCCGCCGCGGCCGGAACGACCTCTGAGGCGTCGCGTTCGTGATGATGGCGGGGCCGCAGGGGCAGCAAGCGGGTCTTGGGCGATCGGACGGCCTCGTGTCGCTCGCCGCGCGACCGGGGCTGCGGCGCCTCCTGCGTTACGCCGCGCACAATCGGGGCACGTACCTCGTTTGGATGATCTCTACGCTCGGCTACGTCGGGACGTCCGTTGCAGGACCGCTGCTCGTAGGGTTCGCGCTCGCGGCAGCCCGCGCCGGTCTGCCGGCCCACGAGCTCACGAAGCGCTGCCTGTGGCTCCTGATCGTCACGCTGCTGCGCGGCGGATTGCGCTATTGGTCGCGCACCCTCGTGTTCAATGCGGCTCGCGAGATCGAATACGAGCTGCGCAACGATCTGTTTGCTCACCTGCAGCGCCTGCCCCAGTCCTTCTACTTCCGCTGGCGCACGGGTGATCTCATGAGCCGCTGCGTCAACGACCTCGGTTCCGTCCGAATGCTGCTCGGACCGGGGCTGCTCAGCGTTCTTCAGACGCCGATCCTGATCGCCTCCTTCCTCACTGCCATGGTCGCGATCAACGCAAAGCTCGCGATCCTGGTCATGCTTCCGTACCCCGCCTTCGTCCTGATTGCACGCGGCTTCGGACGCACGCTCCACCGCTCGAACTTGGCGCTCCAGGAAGGGCTCGCCGAGCTCTCGAATGGTCTTCAGGAGAGCGTCTCGGGGATCGCAGTCGTGAAGGCATACGCCATGGAGAAGGCGAGCGAGCGCCGCTTCGACGTCACCAACCGCGAGCTCTACCGCCGCCAGCTTGCTCTCGTACGGGCGAACGCCTCGATGCCTGCCGTGGTTTCTCTTCTTCCTGGAGCGGCCATGTGTGTCGTGTTGCTCGTGGGTGGTAACGAAGCCATTCACGCGCGCATGACCATCCCGAATCTCTTCACCTTCGCGATGTACGTCTATGAGATGACGTTCCCGACCTTCATGATGGGTTGGGTCTGGTCGCTGGTGCAACGCGGAGCGGCGTCGATGCAGCGGATCGACCAGGTGCTCTCGGTGGAGCCCTCGATCGCGGATCACAGAGAACCGGTGCCGATCAAGAGCCTGCGTGGCGAGATCGAGTTCCGGCACCTCACCTTTCACTATCCGGACGGCCGGCGTATGGCCGCGCTGCGGGACATCTCCCTGCGCGTCCCTGCGGGTACGAGTCTCGGGGTGGTGGGCCCCGTCGGGGCAGGCAAGACCACGCTCGCTTCAGTGATTCCGCGGCTCTTCGAAGTCGAGGATCACCAGCTCTTCCTGGACGGGATCGACGTGAACCGCATCCCGCTTCACACGCTGCGCCGCAGCATCGCCATGGTCCCGCAGGACTCGTTCCTTTTCTCCATGTCGCTCGCGGAGAACGTGGCCTACGGCCTTGCGGAGGTGGATCCCGTCGCGGTCGCCGACGCTGCGAGTCGTGCGCAGCTCGCTCGCGACGTCGCAGAACTCCCGCACGGCTACGAGACGATCGTGGGCGAGCGGGGAGTGATGCTTTCCGGGGGGCAGCGCCAGCGTACGGCACTCGCGCGCGCACTTGCGCTCCGCCCCAGCATTCTGATTCTTGATGATACGCTTTCGAGCGTCGACGCGGAGACGGAAGCGGCCATCCAGCGTGGTCTTTCCGAAATGTTCGAGGGTCGCACGGTGGTGATCATTGCGCACCGTGTGAGCACCGTGCGGGACTGCGACCAGATCGTCGTGCTCGAGGAGGGCATGATCCGCGAGCGCGGGTCACACGACGAGCTCGTCGCCGCGGGCGGACTCTACGCCCGACTCGCGCGCGATCAGGCCCTCGAACAAGAGCTTGCCGATGTCGAGGCCGTCGCGTGAGCGCGCCGCCCGGCGGTGCGCTGGCTGCGATCCACGAGGAAGAAGCCCTCGGCAAGGCGTATGATGCGCGCCTTTTCCGTCGGCTATGGCCGTATGTGCGGCGCTACCGCGGCCAGGTCGTTCTCACCCTGTTCCTGGTTTTTCCGATGTTCGTCCTCGAGCTCGCTCCTGCCTGGATCGTGAAGACCGGGATCGATCGAGTGATCGCTCCTGCGGTCGGTGGGGATGCGCTGGCCCGAGCAGCGGCCCCAGCGGCGGCCGAGCACGGGACTTGGCTCCTTCGCCCGCCGAGCGGCGTGGCGCCGCTCGTCTGGCTTGCCGGTCTCTACCTGACGACGATGATGCTTGGGGCGCTGCTGCAGTTCGTTCACGCAATGGTGATGTCGTGGACAGGGCAGTCCGCGATGCGCGACCTGCGCAGCGATGTCTTCCGGCACATCCTGCGACTCCACCTCGGCTTCTTCGACCGCTACCCCGTCGGTCGGCTCGTCACCCGCGCGACAAACGACGTGGAGAATGTGGCCGAGATGTTCTCCGCGGGAATCGTTGCGCTCGTGACAGACCTTCTCAAGATGGTGGGTTTCGCGGTCGTGCTCTTCCTGGTGAATGCACGGCTCGCCCTCGCGACGTTCCTCGTGGTGCCGTTCCTCGCAGCAGCCACCGTCATCTTCCGCCTGCGTGTTCGTGACGCGTTTCGCGCCGTCCGCGTGCGCATTGCGCGGATCAACGCGGTCTTGCAGGAAACGGTGACGGGCATGAAGGTCGTGCAGCTTTTCGCACGAGAAGAGCGCAACCTGCGCGACTTCGCGCGGATCAACGCCGAACATCGCGATGCCTGGTACAACTCGATTCGCTATGACTCGGCGCTCTTTGCAGTGGTCGAGGCCGCCGGTGGGATCTCTGTCGCGGTGGTGATCTCGTACGGCGCGGGCCTCGTGGCGGCGGGCGTGGTGGCGATCGGCACACTCTACGTCTTCATTGATTGGACGCGTCGTTTTTTCCTTCCGCTCCGCGATCTTTCGGCCAAGTATTCGGTCATGCAGTCATCCATGGCGAGCTGCGAGCGCATCTTCCAGCTGCTCGATACGGCGCCCCGGATTGTCGATCCCGTCGCGCCTGTGGCGCCGGTTCGACCGGTTCATGGGGGTCGTGGCGGTGCCGTCGAGTTCCGCAACGTGTGGTTCGCCTATCAGCGCGAGGATTGGGTGCTGCGGGACATCTCGTTTCGCGTGGAGCCTGGGGAACGCGTTGCCTTTGTGGGTGCCACGGGTGCGGGCAAGACCTCGCTCATCAAGCTCCTCACCCGCCTTTACGAGGTGTCGCGCGGCCAGGTGCTGCTCGACGACTTCGACCTGCGCGATCTCCCGCAGGCGGAACTGCGGCGGCGGGTCGCGATGGTGCTCCAAGACGTCTTCCTGTTCAGTGGAAGCGTCGCCGACAATCTCCGCCTCGGCCGTGAGGACGTGGATCGCGCCACCATCGAAGCGGCGGCTCGGGCGGTCGAGGCCCATCGCTTCATCGAGCTCCTCCCGAAGGGTTATGACACCGAGCTCCGGGAGCGGGGCACGAACCTGTCCTCCGGCCAGCGCCAGCTCCTGTCATTTGCGCGGGCCCTTGCCCACGGCGCGGACGTGCTCGTGCTCGACGAGGCCACGAGCTCCATCGACACAGAGACGGAGGCCCTGATTCAGAAGGCGCTGCGCCGCCTCTGGGAGGGAAGGACCGCGCTCGTGATCGCGCACCGCCTCTCGACGATCCAGGACGTCGACCGCATTTTCGTTCTCCACAAGGGCCGGATCGTGGAGGAAGGCAGCCACGAGGTGCTGCTCGCCCGCCGGGGCGTATACCACCGCCTCTACCAGCTCCAATACCGCCAGCAAGAGGGGCCGGCGCTGACACCCCCTGCGGCCGCCGCCGGTGCGGGAGGGGGCGCGGCCTAGGGCGTAGACTGCCTGCCCGGCAAGGCGCCCTTGGGGGTGGCAGTGGCATTTTGCGGATGTCGGCTGCGCTTCGGCCGCAAGTCGTCGCCGCGACAGCTGGAAGCGCCGGGTCGGGGGCCGGTGCGCGGGCTTCTTGTCCTTGCCAACCCCCCACGCGGGGTGGTACCTAAATCGCACCCCCCATCCTCTGTGGGCGCTCGCAGTCGGGTTGCCGGCGGCCTTCGTGTGCCCCGAACGAGCGGAGGGTCCGCGCGAGCATGAACAGAGTAGGACGGGCCGTAAGCCAAGCGGCGGGGGTTCCCGGTGCGCGTCAAGTCGCTCCAGATTCACGGCTTTAAGTCGTTTATCGAAAAGACGCTGTTCCACTTCCGCCCGGGAATCACGGCCATCGTGGGTCCGAACGGCTGCGGCAAGTCGAACGTGGTCGACGCGATGCGCTGGGCGATGGGTGAGCAGTCCCCCCGGCGGCTGCGTGGCAAGGGGATGGAGGACGTGATCTTCGCGGGGTCCGACGCGCGCGCCCCGATTGGCATGGCCGAGGTCGTCCTCTCCTTCGACAACGCGGAAGGCGCCGCCCCGCCGGCCTACGCATCGTTCTCCGAGATCCAGATCGCACGCCGCATCTATCGCTCGGGGGAATCCGAATATCTCATCAACAAAGTGCCCTGCCGTTTGCGCGACGTGCAGGATTTCTTCCGCGACACGGGCATCGGAACGCGGGGCTACACGATCGTGGAGCAGGGCCAGATCGCCGGCATCGTCTCCGCGAAGCCGGAGGATCGACGCTATCTGATCGAAGAGGCCGCAGGCATCAGCAAGTACAAGGCGCGCCGCCGGGAGGCGGAGAGCAAGATCGAAGCCACGGAACAGAACCTCGTGCGCGTGAGTGATGTGCTGGGTGAGATCCGGCGGCAGATCGGGACCCTCGAGCGACAGGCCAAAAAGGCGGCGCGCTACAAGCGACTGCGAGAGACGCAGCGGCTGCTGGAACTTTCCCTGGCCGCGGATGATCGCAGCGACTTCCTGGCGCAGATCGACGACCTGCGCCGCCGCTTCGCGTCGCTGCGGGACCAGGGTCTTGTACTCGACGCCCGCGTTTCCGAGCGTGAGCTCGCCCTCGAGGCGGCGCGCCTCGAACTTGGCGAACGTGAGCGCGTGGTGAACCAAGGAAACGAGGTGCTGGTCTCGCTTCGAGGCGAGATCAAGCAGCTCGAGAGTCGCATCGACTATGAGTCCCGGGAGCGCGGCGCGCTGGCCGAAATGAACGCCGTCCGCGGCGAGGAGCTCGGGACGCTCGGCGAGCAGCTCGCGGTCGCCGAGGCAGAAGCCGAGCGCGCCGGCGACGAGCTTCGCGCCCTCGAAGCGGGATTCGACGCGGAGGCCGTGGCAATCGGAGCCGCGGAGGCCGCGACGCGACAGGCGGAGGACGCCTTCCGCGTCTTGGAGCGAGAACGCGACGCTGCCAATGCGGCACTCGTGGATGCACTGACGCGCCTTGCGCGCGCGGAAGACCGGCTGGCGGCGCTGGAAGACCGCCGCGCCGAGATCGACCGATGGATCCGTAGTGCCGACGAGGGTCTCGAGCTGCATGGCTCTGAAGAGACCCAGGCCAAGTTCGCCGAGCAGACCCTGGCCGAGGGGCTGCGCAACCTGCTGGCGGAGCGGGATCGCCTCATGGGCGCACTGCGTGCGGCACAGGCGCGTAGCGAAGAGGCGAGCCGTCGCGCGCGCGAAGCCGCCGAGTCCTTGCGCGAGGCGCGCGAGCACCGCGAGACGCGGCGGGCGCGGCTGGCGTCTTTGCGCGAGGTGATCGACCGGCGTGAGGATCTCGGAGTGGCCTCGCGCCATCTCTTGGAACGCGACGAGGCGACCCGGGCGGCTTTGGGTCTGCGGGCGCTCGCGCGTGACCTTTTCGAGGTTGATCGCCCCTACGAGCGAGCCGTCGAAGCGGTCCTCGCCGAACGCGCCGAAGCCCTGGTCGTGCGTGACCTGACGAGCGCCCTCGCGGCGATCGATGCGCTGCGCTCGGCAAAGGCCGGTCGAGGTGTCTTCGTGGTGGAGCCCCGCCTGGAGGCCACTCCCGTCGGGTTCGTGCCCCTCGGGCGGTCCCTGCTCGACTGCGTGCGGGTGCGGCCGGGGTTTGAGGGCATCGCGCGCACGCTCCTCGGCGGCGTGAACCTGGTCGATGATCTGCGCGAGGCGGTGGCGCTCTACGGTACGGGGAGGCTGCCGGCCGTATTCGTGACGCCGGAGGGCGACCTCCTGTCGCCCGACGGTGTCGTGCGCGGTGGCGCCGAGGCTTCGCAGAGCGGCCTTCTCTCTCGGGTGCGCGAGGTGAGGGAGCTCGAACAGGAAGTGACCGAGCTCGATCGCGGGGTCGCGCTGCGAGAAGCGGCGCGCGTGGCGGCGGAACTCGAGGAAGCCGCCGCGAACGATGAACGCGAGAACCTGCGCAACCGGCACCACACCGCTGCCCTCGCGGTGGCAAACCATGAAAAGGATCTCGAGCGCACGCGCGACCGCGTGAAGACACTCGCGGTGGCGCATGATGGACGCGTCGCGGAACGCGCCGAGCTCGTAGACGAAGCCGAGCAACGCGCACTCGAAGCGCAGCGCCTCGGCGGAGCCCTCGAAGAGACGCGCCGGGAGCGTTCCGAGCGCCAGCGTGGCCTCGAAGCGTTGGTCCTCCGCATGGGCCAAGCCGGACGCGAACTGGCGCGAGCGCAGGCCGCGCTCGCCGCCCGCCGCGTCGAGCACGCAAGCCGCCTCGAGCGCCGGGACGCGCTGCGCGAGGCCGAGCGCCGAGCCCGCACGGGCGCGCGGGAGACAAAGGACTGGATCGAGCGTCGAAAAGCGGAGACGGTCGCCGGAGAGGCCCGTCGCGACGCGCTGCTTGCCACGATTCAAGCGGCCTCAACGGCGCTGACGGAGCGTCTGCGCGAGGAGGAGATTGCGCGGGCTTCGAGCGAAGAGAAGCGCGAGGCCTATGAACGGGAAGCGCTCCGCGTGCAACGACTCGAAGCGGAACTGCGGGGGCTCCGCAGCGAGGCGACGGAACGTCGCGATGAGACCGCCCGCGCCGAGCTCGAGCTGCGGGAATCCGAGATGCGCCTTTCGCACCTCGAGGAAGCGGTGCGTGCGCGCTGGGGGATCGAGCTCAAGGGCTGGACGCCACCGTTCGCGGACGCCACCCCGGAGCCCGCGCTCCTGGATCCCGAGGAAGCGCCTGCTCTGCCGGGCGAAGGGGAGGGAACGGCCGAGGGGGAGGGGGCTGAGGAGGAGGCAGCGCTGACGCCGCGCGCTGTCACGGAGCTGCTGGCGCTTGTGCGCAACGAGCGCCGCGCCCGCCTCGAGGACGTGCGCGGTCGCATCGAGGCGCTCGGCGAAGTCAACCTGGGAGCGATCGAAGAGCACGAGGAACTGGCGGAGCGCTTCCAGTTCCTTTCCGAGCAGAAGAGCGATCTTGAGAGCACCCTGACGGCGTTGCGGGAGGCGATCCAGCGCATCAACCGCACGAGTCGCAAGCGCTTCCGTGAGACCTTTGAAGCCGTGAACCTGCGCTTCCAGGAGAACTTCCCCCGGCTTTTCCGAGGCGGCAAGGCCAAGCTCCAGCTCACCGACGAAGAGGACGTGCTTGAGGCGGGGATCG
>DAIOWK010000103.1:0-10864 GCA_036758525.1 Myxococcota bacterium | reverse complement strand
CGCTGTAGACGATCCACGTGCCGTCTGGCACGAAGACCGGGTCGCGCCCCCGGGCAAGCATGCGTGGCGCTGGGTCATCTTCCTGGGGATCTAGGCGCTCGATCTCATCGGCGCCTTCCTTGGTATGGCCGACAAAGACCACCAGGCTGCCATCGGGGGAGAAGACCGGACTCGCGTCGACCGGTCCCCCAGTCAAGGGGCGCGGCGCACCCCCGCCGGGGGACTGCAGGAAAAGGCGCATGGTCGGCCCCGTGTCCACGACCCGGATCGCGCTGTAGACGAGGCGCCCGTCGCTCGCGAGAGTGCCCGCGGTCACGAAGATGTCGGGAGGCGTCAGGGGCTGGAGTCGGTTGCGGCCAAGGTCGAAGAGGAATAGCTGCATCGACTCGCCTCGCCGGACCCGGAACATGAGCTGCTGTTGATCGGGCGAGTAGGCAATCGGCTCCGCCCCCTTTGGCGCGGCGTCCAGCGGCTTCAGTTCGCCGGTGCGGGGATTGAGCAGCGAGAGATGCCCGGAGAGATCCGCGAACTCCGCACTCACGTCCTTGCCAAGAGCCTTTTGCAGGTTGTTCAGGTGCAAAAATCCGGCCGGTGTACTCGAGCCTTTGCCTTTGGCCTCGTTCACGATCTCGGCGCGACGCTTCGCTTCATCTGCCGTTCGGCGCAAGATCGCAATCGGGCTCTCGGGTAGGTCCTGGGTGCGGACTCCCCCCGCACACGCAGCCACGACAAGAAGGCCAGCCGTGGTCATGGCAGCGAGCACGCGCTTCGACGCAATCACGGTGCCGCCGCGACGAGCAAGCTGCCCCGGAAGCTTCCCGTGCGCTCGTCGCGCTGGAAGATTCCTTGCCCGATCACACTGCCCCCAAACACCGCGATGACGATGTGGTCCGCCGAGGGGAACGGGAAGTCGGAGCGCGCCGCAAAAACCTGATCCATCTCCGAGAAGTAAGCGCCGGGGCCAACATGAGAATGGTACACGGCGGTGACGTGTTCGCCTCGCCCCTCCGCTTCATCCCGGACTTTCAGATAATCGAGCTCGTTCATATGAAACGCCTCGCGGCCGTTGCGGGGCCACGCAACCGGATCTCGTTCATGAAGCGCCGTCATCTCGTTGCGGCAACGGTGAACCCGGCGGAAGCGGCGCACATCGTCGCCCGAGACGAGACCGCAGCATTCCTCAGGATCGCTCTCGAGCGCGTGTGCCCAGATCTCGTTCAAGAGGGAGGCCGGAATCGGTACCGGCGGGAGCTCCCGATTGACCTCGATGCGGCCGCGCACCGGGGGCATGTTAGCGGCGGGTCCGAGGCGTGCTATCAGCTGGTGCGCCCCAAGGAGACGCCATGACAGGGCGGCAAACACCGGACGCGCCGCTTGGCGAGCCGACGGCGCTGACGCCGCCGGAAGTGCCCGATACCGATCCCACGCAGTGGGAGTGTGACTCCGTGTTGGCCGATGGCCGCCCGGTCCACATCCGGCCGGTGCGACCGAGCGACGCCGACGAGATCATTCGCTTCCACGCCGGACTCTCCGAGGAATCGGTCTACCTCCGCTTCTTCTCTGCCCTGAAGCGCCTGCCCGACGCGCTGCTGCATCGCTTCACCCATGTCGAGGACGACTCTCGCATGGTGCTCCTTGCTTTGCTCGGGGATCGGGTAGTGGCCATGGCGAGCTACGACCGTGCCCCGGGCAAGAAGGACGCCGAAGTCGCCTTCGCCGTGGCCGATGCCCACCAGGGGCGCGGACTCGCCACGCTCCTGCTTGAACACCTTGCCGAGATCGCGCGATCTCGCGGCATTGAGAGCTTCACGGCCGAGACTCTCCCCTACAACCGCTCGATGCTCCAAGTTTTTCGCAATGCGGGCTATCGCCTCGAGAGCGCACCAGACCACGGCACCGTCCATATCCGGTTCCCGATCGCCGCGACACCTGAATCGCGCGGGAAGCTAGAGGCGCGCGAGCACCGGGCCGAGGCGGAGTCTGTGGCACGCCTGCTCGCGCCGAAAACGATCGCGGTGGTTGGCGCAGGGCCCGAGCCGGGAAAGATCGGCCATGAAATTCTGCGCAATCTGATCGCCGGAGGCTTCCCGGGCGAACTCTATCCCGTCCACCCCCAGGCCAAGACCGTGCTCGGGTTGCCCGCGCACCGCCGGGTGACCGAAATCAAAGGCGCAGTCGACCTCGCCGTGATCGCGGTGCCCGCGCCGCGGGTTCACGGAGTGGTCGAGGATTGCGCAGAGAAGCAGGTCCACGGAGTCGTGGTGATTAGCGCGGGCTTCGCGGAGAGCGGTGAAGCAGGGGCGAATGCGGAACGCGAACTCGTTGCGTTTGCACGCGCGAATGGCATGCGCATGGTGGGTCCAAACTGTATGGGCATCGCGAACACGGCGCCGGCTGTGCGCATGAACGCGACCTTTGCACCCACCGCCCCCGCGCGGGGGCGTGTGGGGTTCTTCAGCCAATCGGGCGCACTCGGCATCGCGATCCTCGAACGCTCGGCAGCCACGGGCGCCTTCGGGATCTCGAGTTTTGTCTCCGCCGGAAACAAGGCCGACGTAAGCGGAAACGACCTTCTCCAGTATTGGGAGGAAGACCCGGACACCGAGGTGTTGCTCCTCTATCTCGAAGCCGTCGGTAACCCCCGCAAGTTCGCGCGACTCGCGCGCCGGATCTCACGCAAAAAGCCCATCGTCGCCCTGAAGGGCGGGATCTCCGAAGCGGGGCGCCGGGGGGCGTCGTCTCACACCGCGGCACTCGCGAGCCCTGACGCTGCGGTCGACGCGCTCTGCGCCCAAGCGGGCATCGTGCGAGTGCACTCGATGCAGGATTTGTTCGATGTAGCGGAGCTGTTTTCCACGCAGCCGCTGCCCGCAGGCCGCCGCGTCGCCATCGTGGGCAACTCGGGCGGCCCAGGAATCCTGGCCGCTGACGCCTGCGAACGGAACGGGTTGGTCGTGCCCGAGCTCCCCGAGGCGACGCAGGATCGGCTGCGCCGCCTTCTGTTGCCCGGGGCGGGCGTGCGCAATCCCGTGGACTTGGTCGCGGCGGCGACCCCACAACACTATGAAGCGTCGATCGAGCTGCTTCTGGCCGAACCCGGAATCGACTCGCTGCTGGTGGTGTACACGCCTCCGCGCGTAAGCCAGCCGGAGGAGGTGGCGGCGGCCATCGCGCGGTCGGCCCGCGGAGCCGGCGGGCGACCCGTCGTCGCAAGCTTCCTCAGCACGCAAGCTTCCCCCCGCGCGCTGCGCGCCTCTTTGTCCGAGAGCAGCAGGGCTTCCCGCGTCCCGTGCTTCGCCTTCCCCGAGCAAGCGGCCCACGCACTGGCACGCACCACGGCGTATGCGGAATGGCGTGCACGGCCCGCCGGTCGCGCAGCCGTTCTCCCGGATATCGACGCCGTTGCAGCGCGGCGCCTGGTGGACCGCGCACTTGCCGCGGCACCGAACGGTCCGTGGCTCCCGACCGAGGAGGCACAGACGCTGCTCTCATGTTACGGCGTGGGAATGGTGCCGACCGCGCGCGTGCCTTCCGCCGAGGAGGCGGTGTCCGCCGCGCGCAGGCTGGGAGGTCGCGTGGTGCTAAAGGCCGGCAATCCCCAGCTCGTCCACAAGTCGAATGTGGGTGGGGTGGTCCTCGACCTCGCGACTCCCGATGAAGTGCGCGCTGCGTTCCTCGCGATGAGGGAACGTCTCGGAGAAGGGATGGGCGGCGCCCTGGTCCAACCGATGGTCGCAGGGGGCGTCGAGACCATCGTCGGTGTGACGCAAGACCCAAGCTTTGGCCCGCTCATCCTCTTCGGAATCGGCGGGGTTGCGGTCGAGCTGCTTCACGACCGTGCCTTCCGCATCCTTCCCTTGACCGACCGCGATGCCGAGGAGCTGGTCCGGGGACTTAGGACCTCGCCTTTGCTCTTCGGCTATCGAGGGGCGCCGCCCGCAAATACCCGGGCCCTCGAGGACTTCCTGCTCCGCGTCGCGCGCTTCGCCGAGCAGGTCCCCGAGCTCGCCGAACTCGATCTCAATCCCGTCTTGGTGTCTCCCGAAGGCGTCACGGCGGTCGATGTGAAGCTTCGCCTGGAACGCCACATCCCGCGACCCGAGCTCGCCGTTCGCCGCCTGCGCTAAGGCCAAGGCGTCCCGTCCCGATCCGCTACGGCCCTAGACCGATCGCGGACCCACGATCGCCGCGAGCGTCTTCCCGACGAGCGCGAACGCTGCGCTGCCGCCCTTTGTCAATGGCTTTCGCGCAGCTTCGCGTGCGAGATCGGCGAGCGACAACACACCGAGCAGTTGACGCGACCCGTCCACGACCGGGAGCCGATGCACCTGCGCCTCGGCCATCTCGTTCGCCGCCTCCTCGAGCGTCGTGATCGGAGTGCAGGCCTTCACGTCGCGTGACATCGCCATACCGACCAAAAGGTCCGGGAGTTTTCCGCCTTGCGTGTAGGACGCCATACAAATGTCGCGATCCGTCAGCATCCCTACGAGGCGGTTCGATCCGTCATCTGCAACGACGGGCAGCACGCCGATATCGTTCTCCCAAAGGATCTGTGCCGCGTGGTTGAGGGAATCGGCGGGTCGGCACACAAGGACCTCCTTCGTCAACAGCTGCTCAACCCGACTCGCCGTCTCCTTCTTTCGGCGCGGTGTGTGCGTCCTCATTTGACCGCGATCGTCTTCGGTTTGGATTGCTCAAGCTTTCGAATCCGCACGGTCAGGAGCCCGTCTTTGAACGACGCATCGATACGATCGCTCGCGGCGTTGGCCGGCAGGGTGAAGGCCCGGTGGAAGGATCCATAGACTCGCTCCACCCAACGGCTTCGCTCTTTTTTCTCGTCCTTCCCCGAGGTCTTCTCCCCCCGGACTGTGAGAACGCCCTCCGTGACCTCCACGCTCACGTCCTCCTTCCGGACGCCGGGTAGTTCGACCGTCACCACGTATTCCGTCTCGGTTTCGTGGATGTCGAGGGCCGGCGCGTGCTGTCCATGCGCGAAGGGGCGCTCGCCGAACATTTCCTCCATGAAACGGCTGAGCCGTCCGTGGCGTCCGACCTCGCGGAACGGGGACCAGCGTGCAAACGCCTCCTCGAACGGATCCCAGCGGGCCAGGCTCCTGACCTCCCTCTCTTCTTTCTCTGCCATGGTGCAAGCCTCCTGAGTGAGAAGTGAGCGTTGCGCGAGGATCGGTGGCGAGAGACAGAGGTGCAACCGACATGCCGACCTCGGCGCTTGCCGTGCACCGGCTCCTGTGGCTCCTGTGCCGAGAAGGCACACGGCGGCGCCAGCCATGGGACGCATCGCCACAGAGGCGCTCCTTCCATCTCTGAGAGATGCGCCAGCGGCGGCACGAGGCTTGCTCTCTCGGCGTCTCACGCGCTGACGCCGCACCGAGGAGAAGAATCGTGTCGGAGATGCTGCTCGCACCGATCTCGCCGGAAACGCGCCAAATGCTGTCTCAACTGATCAGCACGTCCACCGGGCCGCGTGTTTCCGTCTATCTGCCCGTCACTCCGCCCCCGGATGCGGCGCAAAACGAGGTGCTGCGTCGCCAGGCCGTCGACGCAGTCGGGAAGCGCCTCGAGGCGCTCGGTGTCAAATCATCGGACGCCGCGCACGACTCCGAACGGATCGGAGCAGCTATGAAGGGGTCGGCACAAGGTGTCCCAGCCCGCGGCACCCTTGTCTGCTTCGCGTCCGGTGCCGAGGTACGCTGCATTTCTCTTGTCCAGCACCTGCCCTTCCTGGTTTCCGTCGGCAAGCGCTTTGTCCTCCGGCCCCTGCTTCGCGCATTCCAGATCGAGGGCCCCTACCGGGTCCTTACAGTATCCACCAAGCAGGTGGCCTTGTTTGAAGGTGACGCACGCCGTTTAGGGCGCGCGGAGCAAGGAGCTGTGCCCAAGAGCCTCGAAGATGCGCTCGGCAGCGAGAAGACCGAAAAGCAGCTACGCGTTCGTGGTACAGGGCCCGCCGGCAATGTTCCCATGTATTACTCCCATCATGACGCCAGCCAAGAGCGCAAGATCGATCTACAGCGCTTCCATCACGCGATCGCCACCGCACTCAACGCGCGCCTTGCAAACGATCTGACTCCGCTCGTGCTCGCCACAGACACAACGCACCAGCCTGGACTCGTCGCGGAGCTCCGCGTGCCCGGATTGATCGAAGCCGCCGTGACAGCGAGCCCGGACTACTGGACGGAAGCCCAGCTCCACGAGCACGCCTGGCCTCATGTCGAGCGAGCACGGGCATCCCAAAGCAGCGCGGCACCCAGATCATGGGAGCGTGCGCGAAACGCGGGCAAGGGAATCGACCTTCTCGACGACATCGGAGCGGCGGCGGTGGCCGGTCGGATCCGCAGACTTTGGCTGGATGGCGATCGGACTCTCCCCGGGAGCGTGGACCCGGCGACCGGCCAGATCCAGCCCGGTGACCCAGAGCAGGATGTCCTCGAGGCGCTCGCCGAGATCGTACTCTGCCGCGCAGGCGAGGTCCGAATCCTAAGCCGCGGCGCACTGCCCTCGGCCACTGGAGCCGCCGCCGAGCTGCGCTAGAGCGCTGACGCCTCGGAAGAGCAAGCCTGGGCCGCGCGCGCTCCAGCGCTCAACCCTCGAACGCGATACCGCGCCGCAAGAGCGGGGCGAGTCGCCCCGCCCGACTCACCCCGCCGCGACACGCGGGGAATCCCGCGCTAGATGCCCGCGGCGATATCCAGCTTCGTGCGCGAGGCTCGCCCGCGACTCCGTCCGCGGCGCGGTCTCCCCTTCTCAATCGCCCGCTCGACCCGATGGAGCCAACGCACGGCATCGCGCCGAGCCCGTTCGGTGAGGTGCCGCCAGCGCTGCTCGCCCTTGGCCTCGAGTCGGCCGAGCTCTTCGCTCGCGCGACGCAACAGTCGCGCCGCCTCCCTGCGCGTGCGCGCCTCCGCGACTTCCACCTGTCGCTCAAGGCGTGCAAGTCCGGGCCGGAGCCGCCGGGTGAACTGTCGCAGCGTCGGCTGAAGCTCGTCCGAAATTCGCCCGAGCGCGGCTTTCGCGCCGCGCACGGGGGCGATCCGACGTCGGTTGGTTTTGCGAGTGGTTGCGCGTGTTGCCTTGGCCATCATTCTCTCCTTGGGGGTTTTGACCATCTTCACTTATACACCGATGGATGCACCCCAGACTGCTCCTCCGGTATATACACCGAAGTATGTAATCCGGACAGCCCCTCGAGCTGCTCCGCGATCTCCTCAAGTCGCCACCTCGGTGCCGGAAGCACACCCACCTCGCGGCCGAGCCACGACGGCGTGTAGATCTGGACGGCTTGGGGGCGCAGTTCGCTGACGAGATCCACCCATTCTTGAACCGAATCGGCGTCTGTGTTCTCGATCTCACCCTCGATGAAGCAGGATTGGATCGTCATGTCGCGCAACAGCGGTAGGCCTGCGATCACGGCTCCGAGCGGATGACTTGCGTCGGGCCGACATACCCGCGCGGCCCCCGCATCCAGCTTCACGATCCTCTCGTCGAGAAGATCGAGTGCGCGTCGCACATCTTCGTGACACACCGTGCTGCCATTCGTCACGATGCGTACCGGCACTCCCGGCCGGGCGTGCCGCGCAGCCGAAAGCACCTCGGCCACGAGCGAGCCAAAACGCGGATGGAGGGTCGGCTCGCCATGACCTGAGAGAGTGATGGAATCGAGCGGACCCGCCTCGGGCAGCGCATTCGCGAGGGCAGAACCGACCTCACCGGGGGAAGGCCAGCGGGTGCCCCGCCGCCCCGAAGGGAGGTGCTGGAACGTGCAGTACACGCAGTCAAAGGTGCACACCCGGTACGGAGGAGGTAGCGGATCCACGCCGAGGGAGCGCCCAAGCTGCGGCGACCAGACAGGTCCGTAGACAATTCCTTTCACCTGCGAAGAAGCCATCGCTCGCTCCGACTCGGCCGAAACCGGTCTTCAAGCTCGGTGACTGCAAGCGGCGTACCGCCACGTCGAGACTGGACAGGAGCCCGCGCGTCGCACCCTGTGGCGAGAGGTCCCAGCGGTAGGCCCGTTCTGTGGCGCAAAGCGCGAGAGAAGGATGGAAAGCGCGGCACATCTCTTGCTCCTTTACCCAAAGAGGAGGCGCAGGATATGAAAGCCCTCGTGAAAACTTGGATGACGGAAAACCCCGTATCGATCGATCCCAGCGCATCGGCGCTGGCGGCTCTCGAATCCATGGTCGAGCGGGGAATCCGACACCTGCCCGTCGTGGAGGCGGGGCGCGTCGTCGGGGTGATCTCCATGAACGACCTGCGCGCCGCATTGCCTGTCCCCGTGAATCTGCGCTCAGGAGTAGGGCTGGGAGACCGTGAGCTCGTCCGCGGCTACGTCGTGGGGGAGCTCATGACCCACTTTCCCGAGGTGGCTCACCCGGAGAGCTCCCTCGAAGATGCCGCGCAATGCATGGCGGAGCGGCGCATTGGCTGTCTTCCCGTGGTAGACCGGCGGCACCGGATCGTGGGGATGCTTTCGAGCACGGACGCCTTGCGCGCACTCGCGAATTCGCTTTGGGCCAAGCGGGCCCGCGAGGACGAGACGCGAGAGGACGCGCTCACTGGCTTTCTGGCGGAGCTCAAGGATGAGCGTACCCGGATCGACCGCCAACTCGAGTCCTCCGTGCGCAGCGAGCGAGAGCTTGCCGTGCGCGTGCGAGAGGACGGGATTGACGAAGAGGAACGCAGCGAAGAGGAGTACGAGATCGGCCTCACGGATCGCTTGCGAGAGCTCGCAGCGCGCCGGCTCTCGGCAATCGATCGCGCGCTGGAGCACGCGGCGGAAGGTGTGCTCACGGTCTGCGACGACTGCGGGGCTGACATCCCATTCGCCCGCCTGCGCGCCCTCCCGGGAACGACCTCCTGCCTGTCCTGCGCGCAAGACAAGGAGAATCGATCCTAGAACGCGTGGCACTGCCAGCGCGATCGCGGGATCGTTCCATCCCACGGTTCCACTCCAGGCGCGGGATCACACGGCTGTTGACCGTGGTCGTTTGTGGAGGGAACGGCGCTAGGTGCCGGGTCGCGAGGTTTTGCGCGTGCCCCCCGACAGATGGCAGGGCGCGCACCGCACTGCCAATGGGAGAGCGAATCGATGAGACTGAGACGTCGCTTCTGGTACGCAGCGCGGATCGGTGCGTGGGCCTCGTTGTGCATTGTCCTACAAGCCGCGGCGGAACAGGCTCCGCCGACTCCCGCCCAGCCCTCGTGCGTGCAGGGGCGCGATCTCATGACGCCCGCCGAGGTCGCCGAGCACCGCGAAAAGATGCGGAGCCTGCAAAGCGACGCCGAGCGGGCGGCCTACCGTCGGGCGAACCACGAAGACATGATGAAGCGAGCAGCGGCGCGGGGCACTGTGCTGTGCGACGAACGCGGGGCTGGGCCCACAACGGGCAGTGGTGTCCCCTCCCCGGCCAACGAGGCTCCGCCTCCGTCGAAGTAGTGAGGCAGCGATCGGGTGGTTGCAGGGAGCCCGCAAGGCAGCGCCCCGGCGCCGGCCGACCCAGCCGCACTGGCCGCCATACCGGACCTGGGACGGAAAAACGCGATGGACTTGATCCTCATACGAGGGTTCGCAGCGTTCCAGTACATCGATCCAGAGGCGTACCTGCGGAGGCTGCGCAGCCCTGAGATCGAGATCGTGCATTCCGATCTTCCAGCGAACGTCCGCCATCTACGAACTCACGAGCTAAAGGCGACGCGCAAGCGGCGGAGCGCTGCGATTCTCGCCCATGGGATGGAGCAGGTTAGCGGGGCTTCGGCGTGGTTGCGGTAGGGCTCATCGGAGCCGGGACGGCCCTTCTCGTCTGGAACCCGCACTTTAATCCCGCCTGGTTTGTCCTAGCCAATGGAGTCGGTTTCGCGGCACAGCGCTGGGTATCGTCGAAGCTTCTGATGATTGCGGCCGTGGGGCTGTTCGCCATGGCTGGGGCTGACAGGCTCATCTGGTCAGCGATAGGGCTCGCGTTGAGCGCGTGGTGGGAGAGAAACCAACGGGAACAGGCGACAAGATGAAGCCCGTGGCCTCGAGCGTTCTCACCAACGAGGCGCGAGCACGGACCTCGCGAATGGACCGTGACGAAGTGGAGCGCAGGTGGAATCCTTTCTCAAGACGTCGCGCTGGCCTGCTGGGCTGATCGTTCGCGCCATCCGTCTGGACGCGATAGAGACCGACTTCGTGGCGATCAACGAGTTCCTTGACGACGCTTGTACTCGGGCGCAAGCCGAGGTTCGCGAATTCATGGAATCCTTGGACGAGCAGGTCGGGTATGCAATGGAGGCTGTTTCAGGCGACTAGCGAGGAGGCGCCTGGAACGATCCCCACAACCAGATTCCGTGATGCGAACGGACTTCTCTCGCGTCGCACGAGCACTGCGGGAGGCGGAAGGCCTGGCGTGAGCATGGCCGCTGAAGGGCGCACGATCGTCTGTGGCTTTCGCGTGAAGAAGCAGCGCACGTACCCATCGGCCGAGAGAGCGGCTCGCGGCGACGTAGTGCATACTGAGAGATCGTTCCGAGAAAAGGTATAGCCATGCTGCGCCACCCCGACCCCGAGGAGTCGTCGCTCAGGGAAGAGGAACCAGCGAGACATCCGCGAATCAGGGCAGATCCTTGCCTCGCGCCGCAACGAGGCGGCGGCTCGGTCATGCGGACCGTCTGGCTGCTAGCGGCGGCTCTCGTAGTCGGTTTCGCACTGCTGTGGGACCTCGGTGGCTACCCGCTGATCCAGCCCGATGAGGGGAGAAACGCGGAAGTCGCTCGGGAAATGAAGAGTACCGGTGCGTGGCTCGTGCCGACGCTGAACGGCATACCATACCTCGATAAACCTGCCCTGTATTTCAAGGTTGTC
>DAIOWK010000102.1:0-10887 GCA_036758525.1 Myxococcota bacterium | reverse complement strand
GGCGTGAAGGCTGTGTCCTACCATCCCGACCTGATCTACTTGGCTGATCGCTACGGAATTGAACTGATTGGAACCATCGAGACGAAGCCCGGCGTACCCGCGACACCCGCTCATTTGGAAGAGCTGATCGACGAGATGAAGCAGCACAAGACGCAGCTCGTCGTACGCGAGGTGGCGTATGAACTGCCGCTTGCGCAAACCGTGGCGGAGCGTACGGGTGCGCGGGTTGTGACCATCTCGACGCTGACTGGCGGCCTGCCGGATACCAACACCTACATTGAGTTCGTCGAGGCCAACCTGAAGGCGCTCGTGGGCGCGCTTTCCACCGCCGGCAGCCCGTGAGCGACGCTCTCCTCGAGACAAAATCCGCATGCTTCGGCTACTCCGGGCGAGCGGTGGTCGAGGACGCCACGCTCGAGATACAGGCCGGAGAGTTCGTGGCGCTCGTGGGTCCGAACGGGAGCGGAAAGACGACGTTGTTGCGGGGACTCCTGGGCTTCGTCCCACTTCTCGGGGGCCGGGTCGAACGTCGGCCCGGATTGCGCGTCGGCTACGTGCCCCAACGAGAGGGTCTTGATCCCCTTTATCCATTGTCGGCGCTCGACGTCACCCTTCTCGGGACCTACGGCGATACGCGCCCCTGGCGACGCAGCGGCACCGGCGAGCGCGCGCGTGCCGAGGCGGCACTCACGGTGTGCCACGCGAGCCAGCTAGCCCGACGCCGCTACGCGGATCTCTCGGGCGGCCAGCGTCAGCGTGTCCTGATTGCGCGGGCACTCGCCGTGCAGCCCGATCTGTTGCTGCTCGACGAGCCTACGGCGGGCGTCGACTCCGAGACCTCCGAGAGCATCGTCGCCACCCTCGACGATCTGCGGCGTGGACACAAGCTCGCCATCTGGATGGTGAGTCACGATCTAGAACTGCTCCGTCTGCGCGTCGATCGCCTGGCGAGAGTCGATCGCGGCCGGCTCCGCATCGAGGGAGCATCGAGATGAACGTGTTCTCCCCCGACTTTCTATTTCGCAACGCCCTCGCGGGGGGTCTTCTCGTGAGCGTGCTGTGCGGGGTGCTCGGAGTCTATGTGGTCCTGCGCCGCTTCGCCCTCCTCGGAGTGGCGCTGCCTCAGGCCAGCGCTGCGGGGATTGCGTTTACCTTCCTGGTCACGCGCCATCAGCACGAAGCGGGCGCGGGAACACACATTCTTGCGCTCCTCGGCTCGGTAGGATTTACGTTCTGCGGTTTGGCCCTGCTCACGCTCTCCGGACGGCGCTCTCGGATCCCTGAGGATGGGCGTATCGGCGCGCTGCTTGCGGTGGCCTCCGCGGGCACGGTGCTTTTCGTGGCGGCCAACCCCGGTGGCGACTTTGAAGTGACGAGCCTTTTGCGCGGGGAGCTCCTTGCGATCAGCGACAGTGACCTCGTGGTCCTTGCCGCGGCGAGTGTGGTGACCGGGGTTCTGTTTCTCTTGTTCCGCCGCGAAATTCTTCTCGCGTCGTTCGATCCGGACTTTGCGCGCACCCTCGGCAAGAGTCCCGTGAACGCTGATGCCCTCCTGTACTCGCTCCTTGGGATTGCGATCTCGCTCGGAGTGATGACGGTCGGTCCCCTTGTCGTGTTTGGCTTCCTCACCCTCCCCGCCCTCTGCGCGCTCCGGGTTGCACCTCGCCTCGGGGCAGCGTTCATGATCGCTGCCCTCGCGGCAGCCGCCTCTTCGCTCGCGGGTTTCGCAATCGCCTACCGAGCGGACCTGCCCGCGGGCCCCGTCGACGTCGCTCTGGCCGCGGCCCTCTGGCTGGGTGTGAGCGCGCTCGCGCGCCTGCGCCAATCCATGGCCCGGCGAAGTGCCCTCCGGGTGGTCGCGCTGGCGACGGTTGTGCTCCTGTCCGGATTCGCACTCGGTGGATGCGCAGGCGGCTCCGATCCCGCCGAGGAGCCCCTGAGCGGTGCCCCGGCGCCCCTTTCGCGCGGCACGCTACCCGCATCGGAGCGCCCCATTGCGGTGCTGCGTTTCCGGAATGAAACGGGCGAAAGCCTGCGCATCGCGTCGAACAACCCGCTCGAGGAGCTTGGGAAGGCCGTAGGGGATCCATTTGCACGCAGGGATCCCACCGTGCTGGACGAGCTCCAGGAAATCGCAGCGCAGGAGCTTTCGCGACGGGGATTCGTTGTCCTCTCCATGGCCGAGACGCAGCAGGCCGTTCCGACGCCACCCTCGGATCCCGGGAGCGCAGCAGTGGCTGCGAAGCGAGCGGGTCTCGACACGCTCGTGCTCCAGGGAACGCTTCGCCGCTTCACCCTAAACCCGAGCCGCGTTCTCCTCATTACTCTCGACCTCGCCCTGGTCGACCCGCGCGATGGCCACACCCTCTGGACCGGTACAGCCCGCCGTCCGGTCGCCGTCCCCGCGGCACAGACCCTGCCCGAAGCGGTGCGGGACGCCGGCCCGCGAATCTTCGCCGATGCTTTCAGCGGCGGTTGAGCGAATGGTGCGCGAGCCTCCAGTTCCTTGGTCCGCAACCCAGAGAACGACTCCCGGTGTGATGGATCCCTGCGCGCCTCCCGCCCGGCCAGTTGGTCCGTGATGACGGATCTTGTGAACGGGGATGCCGGCTCTCGACGATCCCCCGAAAGGAGTGCGCGGGTTCGGGGTCGCCCGGGTCTTAGGTGTACACTGTAAGCGCACACACACGGGAGGCTGTCGCCGCCTGCCTCCACCTGCTCCATCATCGAACCTGGGAGCGGAGCCATGGCCGAGGTCGCTCGTGCCGCAATCACCACGATTCTGTTCACGGACCTCGTGGACTCGACGACGCTCATGCGGCGCGTCGGGGATGAGCGGGCGCAGCGGCTGTTCGAGACGCATCACCGGCTCCTCTCGGATGCCGTCTCGGCGCACAGCGGGAGCGAGCTCCAGTGGCTGGGCGATGGCCTCATGGTGGCCTTCGCCTCCACGGCAGATGCCGTGCGCTGCGCTGTGGCGATGGCGCAGGCCGCGGCACAGCAGCCTGGCGAGCGACTCTCGATCCGAGTGGGTCTCAACGTCGGGGAGGTGCTCCAGCAGAAGACGGGGAGCGGTTACTTCGGGACGCCGGTTGTGGTGGCCAGGCGTCTTTGCGACCTGGCGGCCGCGGGCCAGATTGTCTGCAGCCAGGCGGTGTCGCACCTGCTCGCGGGTCGTGCAGCCTTCGCGTTCCGGGAGCTGGGTGCCATTGAGCTCAAGGGGATGCCCGACAAGCTCAGCGTGTGCGAGGTGGTGTACGAGGCCGAGCGGACTGCGACGCTCTTCGCGCGGACGCCCTTTGCGGGCCGCCATGATGAGCTTGAGCGACTCGCGCGGCGACTCGAGGCGGCAGGGTCGGGAAGCGGCGGCCTCGTCTTGCTGGTCGGAGAGCCCGGCATCGGAAAGACCCGCATCCTGGAGGAGTTCACGGCGCGGGCGCGGTCTCGAGGCGCGCAGGTGGTGTGGGGCCGCTGCTTCGAGGGCGAGCTCTCGCGGCCCTTCGGGCCTTTCGCTGAGGCGATCGTGACCTACGCCAAGGAGTCGGACATCGAGCTGCTGCGGCAGGAGATCGGCAGCTTCGGGGGCGTCGTCGCGAAGATCGCACCTGAACTCCGCGAGCGGCTGCCCGATCTCGCAGAGCCGGCAGCGCTCGCGCCGGAGGAGGAACGCCATCGACTCCTCGATGCGGTGGCCCAGGTCCTATGGGTCGTGTCCCGGCGCGCGCCCCTCGTCCTCGTGCTTGACGACCTTCACTGGGCCGACGGAGGGACGCTTGTCCTGCTGCGCCACCTGGCGCGATTTCTGCGGCATCAGCGCGTGCTCCTCCTTGGCGCCTACCGGGACGAGGAGCTCGACCGCCGGCACCCGCTTGGCGAAGCGCTAGTCGCGCTTCGCCGCGAAGTCGAGCTTGAGCGCATCGCGCTCTCGGGTCTTGATCCCGAGGCCGTGACCGAGCTTCTCGAAACGATCGCGAAGCATGAGGTGCCGGCGAACTTCGTCGCGGCCATCACTGCCGAAACCAGTGGCAATCCGTTCTTCTTACGCGAGGTCCTGCTGCACCTCTTTGAGGAGGGAAAGCTCGAGCGCGCGGCTGGCCGCTTTACCTCGCGCTTCTCAATCGAAGAGATGGGGATTCCCGAAGGCGTGCGGCAGGTGATCGGGCGCCGGCTCTCGCGGCTCTCCGAAGAGGCAAATCGGCTCCTGGCGACTGCTTCGGGCTGCATGGGCGTCTTCCGCTTCGACGTGACAGCAGCGGTCGCCGACTTCGAGGAGGGCAAGGCCCTCGACGCCCTCGACGAGGCGCTTGAAGCCCAGATTCTGCGTGCCACGGGCGATCCCGAGGTCTACGACTTCACGCACGCCCTGATCCGCCACACGCTCTACGCCGAGCTGAATCCCGCCCGCCAAGTGCGCCTCCACCGGCGTCTCGCTGAGGAAATGGAGCGTCGCTACGGCGAGCACGCAGAGGAGCACGCATTCGAGATCGCTCAGCAGTGGCACAGGAGCGCTGCGCTACCGGGCGGGGAGCGCGGTGTCGTGCACTGCCTCGTCGCGGCGGACCGCGCGGAGCGGGACGCCGCCCACGAGGAGGCGGCGCTGGCGCTGCGCGCGGCGCTCGATCTCTTGCCGGCGAGCGATGCGCGCCACTCTCGTCTCCTGGCTCGGCTTGGGCTCGCCCTCGCCCGGAGTCCGAAGAACGAGGAGGCGGTCCGTGTGAGCAGCCGGGCCGGGGAGCTCCTCGCGGTCAGTGAGGGCGGCGATGCGGCCGCCGACTATCTCGCGGACGCCGCCGGAGCCGTCTACACCTCAAGCTACGACGCGCGAGCCTGGGCGCTCGCCGCGCAAGGGTTGCGCTACGTCGGGGGCCGTCGAGATCTCACGTGGGCGCTCCTGGCCTCGCACGATCTCAATCAGCGGGAAGCAAGCAATCCCGATTTCCTGGGGCTTCCCCTCGACATACCCGAACGACATGAGGTTTCGCGCATCTTTCTGGCGAACGTGCCTTCGTTGCTGCGGCGTCGCGTGGTCATCCCGGCGACTGCGATGGTCTTCGCGTCCCGCGAGGACGCGATCGAACGCGCTCGCCTGATTCCTCCGGTGATGGCGTTCTGGGCCGGTGAGTACACAGTAGCGCTGGCCACGGCGACTCCGATCGTGACGGTCCTTATCGAGGGTGGCCGGCTCGCGGTGGCGGCGGCACTCCTGACGGACGTTGCTCGCTGCGAGGCTGCCCTCGGGAACTTGTCGGCCTCGGGCGAGGCGTTCGCGCGCGCTGCCGGGCTTGCGGAGCGCGTTGGGAGCCCTCCCTTCCTCGGGGTCTCACTCCAGGGGATCCAGACCGATCTCGTACGAATCCGCGGTGAGGGCTACGACCTCGCGCTCCCCGGGTTGGAGCGCTTCATCGCTCAGGATGTTCCGGAGCTCCGGTGGGTCATGGCGCTGGTTTGGGCAACCGTCGCACTCCTCTACGCCTTCGACGGGCGGGACGACGACGCGCTCCAGGCGCTTCATCGCGTGCTTCCCGCCATCGAACGCGCCGCAGGCTGGGCATTCGGCTACACCGCGATCCTCTACTGGGCAATCGAAGCCCTCTGGATCCTCGAGCGCCGCGATTGCGCCGATGTGCTCGAGCGCAACCTCCGCGAGAAGACGCTCGCGCCCGACTTCCGTTTCCCTCACACCGACGCGCGTCTCGCACTGGCGCGTCTTTGTGCGCTCACCGGCCGCTTCGACGAAGCGCGGACCTGGTTCGAGAGAGCACGCCGTGTCCTGGACGAGCAGCAGGCGTGGCCGCTACGCGCCCTCGTCGACTTCGACGAAGCGTGGATGGAGGTCCGACGCAGCGGGGCTGGTGACCGCGAGCGCGCACGCGGGTTGCTCGACGCGGTTCGCGGCCCTTTCCAGTCGATCGGCATGCCGGGGTGGCTCCGTCGGGCGGATGAGTTGCGGCGCGAGCTCGAGCGATAGCCTCCCGGGATGTGAGCCAGTTGGTCCGTTCCGTTGTCCCATCCTCGACCCTCCACGTGAAGATTCAGGTCGGTAGGGTGCGTAACTCCCCAAGCACAGGTCCGCGCTCCGCGGGCAGACCCCTCAGGAGCCGCGAAGCCTTTGACAGCGTTCAGGTAGACAGGTTCTTGGTGGGTGCCCAGTGTATGCTGGAGATTGCGGCGGGGCGCTCCTCGGACGCTGATCGCGGGCTCTCAGGGTGAAGGAAACCCGAGGTAGATCAAGAACTTAACTAGAGATTCCGCCATAGCGTGCGATCACAGACTTTCGGGGGAACTGGTGCGATGGAGATCCGAGGATTTTGGAAGGCCGCCGCGGAGCAGCCCGAACGTATCGCCGTCATTGAACCCGATGGTCGACGCATCGCTGCCGGCGAGCTTCTCGCGGCTGCGAATCAAACCGTGGCTGGACTTCGCATGCTCGGCCTTCGCCATGGCGATGTGGTGGCAATGGCGCTTCCCAACTGCGGCGCGACCTTCGAGCTACTCCTCGCGGGAATGCAGGCTGGTTGGCACTTGGTCCCGATCAATACGCACCTGACCGACACCGAGATGGCGTACATCTTGCGGGATAGCGGTGCGCGGGCCTTCTTCGGCCACGAACGCCTCGCACAGCGCTGCGCTGAGGCGGCGCAGGCTGCGGACCTCCCGGCCAAGGTGCGTTTTGCCGTGGGAGAGGTGCCGGGCTTTCGTCCTCTCGCAGCCCTACGAGATCGTCAGCCTAGTTCGCTTCCCGGGGACCGACTTGCGGGGCAGATCATGCAGTACACCTCGGGCACCACGGGACGGCCGAAGGGTGTTCATCGCGATCTTGCCCCGTTCGACCCTGAAACGGCGATCGCACTCTACGCCCAGCATCTGCTCCGCTTCGATATCACGCCGGGCGGAGGGCACGTGCACCTTTGCGGATCGCCGATGTACCACCTGGCACCCCTCGCCTACGCGTGGTTCTCGCTCCATTTCGAGCACCTCGTGGTTCTCATGGACCGCTGGACACCGCACGAAGCGCTGGAGCAGATCACGCGCCACGGCGTCACCACCACCCATATGGTGCCTACGCAGTTCCACCGCTTGCTGCAGCTCTCGTCCGAGGAGCGCGGTCGCTATCGCACAAGTTCGCTGCGGCACGTGCTCCACGCCGCGGCGCCGTGCCCCGTCGAGGTGAAGCGGCGGATGCTCGAGTGGTGGGGTCCAGTGATCTACGAGTACTACGGCGCCAGCGAGGGCGGGGGAACCCTCGTGAAAGCCGATGAGTGGCTGGGCAAGCCGGGGACGGTGGGTCGTCCCTGGGCGGGCGCGGCCATCCGGATCCTCGACGACGATGGCAAGGAATGCCCTCCCGGGAGCCCCGGGACGGTGTATCTCAAGCTGCTCCAGCCCTTCGAGTATCGCGGCGACCCTGAGAAAACTCGCGCATCTCGGCGAGGCGATTTCTTCACCGTCGGCGATGTCGGGTACCTGGACGCTGACGGCTACCTCTTCCTGTGCGATCGCAAGATCGACATGATCATTTCGGGGGGCGTCAACATCTATCCCGCCGAAGTGGAGGCGGTTCTCCTGACCCATCCTCGGGTCGGAGACGCTGCAGTTTTCGGGATTCCCGATGACGAGTGGGGGGAGCGGGTAAAAGCCGTGGTGGAACCGGCGAGCGATGTCGCCCCCGGGCCGGAGCTCGCCCAGGAGCTCCTTGCGTTCTGCGCCGGGAAGCTCGCGCACTACAAGTGTCCGTCCAGCGTGGATTTCGTCGACGCATTGCCGCGCGACCCGAACGGGAAGCTTTACAAGCGCCGCCTGCGCGATCCGTATTGGCAAAATCGCGAACGCGCGATCTGAGGCGGGAGGAGCACCGTGGACCACGAGGCCGCGTCGCAGGGAATCGATCTGCTCCACGCCCTCGGGCTGGGTGACATCCTGGCCGAGCACGGACGAAGCAATCCGCAACAGGTTGCCTGGGTCTGCGGCACGGCACGTTATGGCTACGCCGAGGCCGATGATCGCGTGAGTCGCTTGGCCGATCTTCTGCAGGCAGAGGGCGTCGGCCCGGGGGATCGGATCCTTTGGCTCGGCCAGAACTGCCACCGACTGCTCGAGACGTTTCTCGCGGCGGCGAAGATTGGCGCTGTGTTTTGTCCCGCCAACTGGAGGCAGACGGCTGACGAGCTCGCGTTTGTGCTGGACGATTTGGCTCCGAGGGTCGTGCTGTGGCAGGACGAGGAGATCGGGGCCGCCGTCCGCGCAGCGCGCGAGCGAAGTCCTAAGGTACCACTCTGGATTCAACACGACGGGCTCGGAGAGGGCAGCTATGAGAGCCTCCTCGATCGCAAGCCTGTGGCTTCGCCTCCGCCGCAAGTCGACCCTTCGATGGCAGTCCTTGCGCTGTACACCGCAGCATTTGGTGGACGTCCGGGGGCGGCCCTGCTCTCGCACACCGCTCTCCTGCTCCAATCCCTCATGATCTCAAAAGCGCAAGACGTCGGTCGCGACTTTGTCTACCTGAACTGCGGCCCGCTCTTTCACGTGGCGACGCTGATGACCACCCTGGCCACGTTTCTGTGGGGAGGGACGAACGTCTTCACACGACGCGTCGACGCAGAGGAACTGTGTCGCCTGATCGAGGCGGAGCACTGCACCGGGGCGTTCGTCATGCCGCCGACGATGCAGCAGATGGTGGAGGTGAACCGCGAGCGGAAGTACGATCTCACGAGTCTGCGGAGCTTCCGTGCACTCCCTGCATGGAACGCGATGACCTCCGAGGACGTGAGCCCGTGGGGCCGGCGACCCGGGGGCTACGGCCAGACCGAGGCATCGGGCATGCTAACCCTCGCCGCGCTGGGCGGTGGAGCCACCGGATCCCACGGCCGCACGATTCCCCTGGTCCAAATCCGTATTGTGGACCCGGACGGCCGGGAGGTCGGCCCGGGCGAGGTGGGAGAGATCGTGGCGCGCGGTCCGACGCTGATGCACGGCTACCACCGTCGCAGCGCGGAGACGAGCGCGCGCCAGTCCGGCGGATGGCATCACACCAACGACCTCGGCCGCCGCGAAGCCGACGGCTCGCTGAGTTTCATCGGGCCGAAGACACGGCTCATCAAGTCGGCCGCCGAGAACATCTATCCCGTCGAAGTGGAGAGTTGCCTACGCCATCACCCCGGCGTTGCTGACTGCGCCGTGATCGGTCGACCTGACAGCACGTGGGGCCAGAGCGTGATGGCGATTGTTGTGCGAAAGCCCGGGGGAAGCGTCTCAGCCGAGGAGCTCGTGGAGCACTGCCGGGAGCGTATCGCCTCCTACAAGAAGCCACGCGCCATCGAATTCGTGGAGCAGCTGCCCCGGCGCGGATTCGCGGTGGACTACGAGGCGCTGGATCAGCAGTTCGGGGGAGGCGGGTATCCCGGCATCCGAGGCGGAGCTCACTCCAAGCCGGCCCCTTAGGCGTCGACGATCCGATTGGTCTTGTAACCCGAGCGCCCGAGCGTACCGCGGGGGAGGATCTCGACTCGGGCCGCAAGCCCGAGTTTCTCCATGAGTGCGCCCGCACAGGCCTGCGCCGCGTCTCCCGCGTCTCCGTCACCCTGCTCCACACGGACGATGAGTTGCGCGGCGTTTTCCTGCGGACGGACCACAGCCCACTCGAGGGAGGGCTCGGACACGGCACGAACGCCGCGGAGGGCCGCCTCCACCTCAGAGGCCTGGAAGCGCTTCCCTTGGCAAGAGAGTAAGTCCTTGAAGCGGCCGCCCCAGAAACCACGAATCGTGGTTTCTCCGCAGGCGCACGGCTCACGTACCAGAGCGCAGGCTTCCTCAAGGTCGTAGCGCAGCATCCCGTTGTCACGATCGATCGTCGTGACGACAAGATTGCCCCATTGCCCCTCAGGTACATCCTGGCCTGTGGCCGGATCGACGGCCTGCACCACCGCCCAATCCTCGTTGAGGTGCGCACCCGGAGAATGCGTGCACGGACTTCCGATGTACGCGTAGCATTCAAGGCCTGCCGTCATGAGAGGCATGCCCTTTCCGCCACCGCCGAGCGAAGGGATCCGAAGGCCCACGTCCTTGCGCGGGTCGAGACCCAGCTTCGAAGACACCTCGAAGTAGCGACCGAGCGAAAAGCCGACAAAGGGGATGTCGGGCTTGAAGCGCATCCAGGCCCGAATGCCCAGTTCTGCGAGCGCGTCGGTGTCGGGGGGTGGGACCCAGAGATTCACGACACCGAAGTATTCGTAGGTCCCGGACAGGAGCGCGCCGCCGCCATAGAGGTACGCGGGATGTGCGTGGGTCGCGATCATCCCGGGACGGTGGCCCGAACGCCAGAACATCCGCGCTCCAGATTCGTACTCGATCCAGATGTCTTTGCGCGTGAAGATCATGGTCGTGGGCGTCCCGGTGGTCCCCGTGGACTGTCCGATCCGCACGCACCGGCGCAGGTCCGTGAATCGGTAATCCCCGATCGGCGGATGCTCGGCCTCGGAGTCGCGGAGCTCCTGCTTGCGGGTCAGCGGTACGGATGCCAAGTCTTCAACGCCGCGGAAATCCGCCGCCTTTTTGATGCCCGCTTCTTCGAGCTTTCGCCGAAAGAACGGCACGGGCGTCTCAAGGATGCGACGCACGAGCTCGCATGCCCGGGCGTTCTGGAGGTGGCGACGCGCTTCGAGACTTTGCGTCTGGGCCTCGGGATCCCAGAACGGCTGGTTCGCGTCTCGCGGCGGCGGGCCCATGAGCTCCGGACGGTAGACGGGCACGAATTCGAGCATACCACCAGAATCTGACGGAGTGTTAGAATCGAAGGCATGCCGCGGCGCCTTCCGTTCCCTGCATCGCCTGACGGCTGGTTTTGTGTGGCGGACTCCGATGAGCTCGCGCCCGGTGAGGTGAAGGCCGTCC
>DAIOWK010000101.1:0-10920 GCA_036758525.1 Myxococcota bacterium | reverse complement strand
GCGTCGAGAACCTTCGAGGTGATCGACTTCGCGATCGGGGGATTCTCTTCGAGATACGCACCGAGCTGGTCGTAGACGAGGTTCTCGACCAGACCCCGGACCTCGCTCGTCCCGAGCTTGGCCTTCGTCTGACCCTCGAACTCGGGCTGTGGGAGCTTGACGGAGATCACGGCCGTCAGGCCCTCTCGCACGTCATCCCCGGTCACGGACTCCGCCTCGCCCTTGCCGTTCTTCGACTGGGAAGCGAAGTAGCGGTTGAAGCTGCGCGTCAGCGCCGTGCGGAAACCGATGAGATGAGTCCCGCCCTCGACCGTGTTGATGTTGTTGGCAAAGGAGAAGACGCTCTCGTTGTAGGTCTCGTTGTACTGGAGTGCGACCTCGATCGTGACGGGAACTTTGCGCCCGCGTACTTCGAACTCGCGCTGACCCGAAATGTAAATGGGCGGCCGGTGCAGAGGCGTGCGGCTGCGGTTCAAATGCTCGACGAAGGAAACGATTCCACCCTCGTAGCGAAAATCATGGGACTTCCCGCTCCGCTCGTCGGTGATTTGGATTCGGATGCCTGCATTGAGGAACGACAGCTCCCGCAGGCGCTGGGAGAGCACGTCGAACGAAAGCTCGATGGAGGAAAAGATCTCTGGATCCGGATGGAAGGTGACCTTGGTCCCGGTCTTGTCCGTCGTACCGATCGCGGCGAGGGGCTCAAGGGGTACACCCCGCGCATAGGTTTGTCGCCAGACCTTCCCGTTGCGCTTGATCTCGAGTTCGAGGCGATCGGAAAGAGCGTTAACGACGGAGACGCCCACGCCGTGCAGACCGCCGGAGACCTTGTAGGTGTTCTCGTTGAACTTGCCGCCCGCGTGCAAGGTGGTCATCACCACCTCGGCCGCAGAGCGCTTCTCGGTCGGGTGCTGGTCCACGGGGATCCCGCGGCCGTCGTCGGTGACCGTGACACTATTGCCGTCGTGGACCACCACGATGATCTCGCGGCAATAGCCAGCCAGGGCCTCGTCGACGGAGTTGTCGACGACCTCGTAGACCAGGTGATGGAGCCCCTCAGGACCGGTGGTCCCGATGTACATCGCCGGGCGTTTTCGAACCGGGTCGAGGCCTTCGAGCACCTCGATCGAACTCGCGTCATAGGTCACGGGCAGCGGTGCCTCGCTGGTCCCGCGCGGATTATTGGGGGGTTCGCGCGGTGCGATGGGGGCGCCTTCGCGCCGAACTAGGACAAAACGGTACCGAAAGGGTAAGTCCCGGTAAAGGCTTGCGGTTCCGTCGGAGAGCAGTCCCGATTAGATTCGCATCGGCATCACCACCGCGAGGCTATCGACATCATCGGTAGGTCGGATCTGGGCCGGGGAGAGCTCGTCGTGGAGGCCGAGCTGGACTTCCTTCGCTTGGAGGACGCCGAGTGCGTCCAGCAGGTAGCGGGCATTGAAGCCGAGACAAAGGGCCTCGCCGGCGTAGTCGATCTCGAGCTCCTCGTGACCCTCGCCAAGGTCAGGATTGTTCGACGAGATCTGCAGACGCCGTTCCTGGATCTCAAGTTTGACGGACCGGCTGCGCTCGACGGAGAGCACGGAGACCCGGCGCAAGGCGTGGATCAGAGGCTCCCTCTCGAGCACCAGCACATGCCGCGGGGGTTTGGGGAGGACCTGGCGGTAGTTTGGGAATTCACCCTCGATGAGGCGCATCACCAGGGTGACTTCGCCTCTTCGCGCAACTCCGCTATTGCCCTCAAAGCCAAGTTCCACCTCGTCCGCGTCCTCTTCATCGACGAGGCGCTTGAGCTCGGACAGACCCTTTCGCGGGAAGATGACTCCGCTGGAGAGACCCGAGAGATCGCCGCCAATCACGCGATCGAGATAGGCCAAGCGGTGGCCGTCGGTCGCCACCATACGAATCTTGCCGGTGTCAGGCAGCACCTCGAAATAGACCCCGTTCAAGTTATATCGAGTCTCATCGGCCGAGGCGGCGTACATCGTGCGCTCAACCATCCCGCTCAAAAGGCTGGCTTGGATTCGAACCATGGCCTTTGGAGAGGTCGTGGGAAGGGTCGGGTACTCGTCACCGGCGGTACCGGCCAAGACAAACCGTGAGCGAGGACACTGAATCTCGAGGTAGGAGTTTGGGGTGCTCGCAAGGTGGAGTGGCTCGTCGGGGAGTTCGCGCACGATCTCAAATAGCTTTTTTGCCGAGACCGTCAGACTTCCCGGGGCGCTGACCTGCGCATCATGGGAGCCGCGCACCCCGACTTCAAGATCCGTCGCCGCAATGTGGAGTCGGGAACTCCCACCGTTTTGGGTGGCCTCCAAATATGCATTGGCAAGGATAGGCATGGAGTTGCGCTTCTCAACGATCGCTTGGATCCGCCCGAGCCCTTTCTGGAGCTCTGCCTTTGCGATCACGAGCTTCATGGCTTCACAACTCCTTTGATAGATATTCAGTCTGTAGGAATAGTGATAGATCAGAGGACTTGGTCGAGAACTCGGTCATCCCCGTGATCTGCAAGGCTTTCTACCGGTTCCCCTCAGTGTCCGCGGTCACCCCGTTCACGCGGAGAGAAGGTCCAAGGCGAGTGCCTCGCCTACAGCGAGGGCTCATAGCTGTAATCTTACCACGTCAAACGGTGAGGCCGCCGTGCAGTTGTTGTGCTCCCGAGCTGGGTTGACAGCCTCTCGGGCCGCTGGATAAGCTCCGCCGTTCCTCGGGCCGCCTGTGCTGGCTGTTTGGTAGCCTCTTGACTGCGGTGAGCCCTGCTTCGGGCGCGGTACCATGCTCGGTCTCAAATAGAAAGCACCAACCATGAAGCGAACCTACCAGCCGAGCAGGATCCGCCGGAAGCGTGTGCATGGTTTCCGCGCACGGATGCGGTCGAAAGGTGGCCGGCTTGTGCTCAAGCGACGGCGCGCGAAGGGCCGCAAGCGGCTGGTCGTTAAGATCGCTTCGAAGTAAGCGATGGGCGGGCCGCGTGAGCGGTTCCCTGCAGCCTCCCGCCTGCGACGTTCCCGGGAGTTCCAACGTGTGGCGCGTCTCGGGCAACGGATGACGACCGAGCACTTCGTCGTGCTGCTAGCGCGGCGCGAACCCGAGACGTCGGCCGATCAGCCGCGGCTCGGAGTCACGGTGAGCAGGCGTGTCGGCAATGCAGTCGTGAGAAACCGGGTGAAGCGTGGGATTCGAGAGTGGTTCCGACGAAGCCAGCGTTTGCTCGCTCCGCGCGTAGACCTTGTGGTGATCGCCCGTCAGGGGGCGGCTAGGCTCGGCGCGAGGGAAATCTCGCAAGAATTGAGTGAGGTCCTAGGTTGAGGGGAGAACACCTCACTCTTCCGAACCGCAGCGCAGCGGTTCGTCCCGCAGCGCTCGGCGTCTTGATCTTGCGCGTCTATCGCCTTTTGTTCTCTCCTCTGCTCGGCGATGTCTGCCGCTTTGAGCCGAGCTGCTCTGTCTACGCGCAGGAGGCATTGCAACGCCACGGAGCGCTGCACGGCTGCTGGCTGGCACTCCGCCGACTGGCGCGCTGTCATCCCTTCCACCCCGGCGGGCCGGACCCGGTGCCGTAAAGAGCGCGCGTGGACCGAAACCTTCTCCTCGCATTCGCCCTTTCGTTTCTTGTCTTGGTGACGTGGCAGTTCTTGCAGCCGCCGCCCCCACCGAAGCCCGCAGCCACACCGCAGGCGCCCGTGGCCACGGAGTCGCAGCGCAGCGCCGAGGCGGCGCCGGCCGCCAGCGCTGCGCGCCCCAAGCTGGCGCCTCCGCCGCCGACACCAGGAAGTGACGAAGCCAAGCCTCAAATCGTGCGGGTGGAGACCCCGCTCTACAGCGCGGAGCTTTCCACACGGGGGGCCGGCCTCACCAGCTGGAAGCTTGCGAAGTATCGCGACAGCACCGCGAAGGATGCGGGGCCAGTCGAGCTCGTAACCCCCGGGCCCAACGGCGAGGTTGCTCTCGCGACCCCTTTCCCGGAGCTCGGGCTCGGGGACCTCGCTCTTGCATCGTTCCGAGTGGTGAGCCACGACGCCTCGACGGCGGTGTTCGAGTACACGGCAGGCGGTCTTACGGTCCGCAAAACTTTCACCTTCGAGCGTGATCGTTACGAGGCGCGGCTTGCGGTGGAGCTGCGCAACGACAGCCCCCAGACAGTTACGCCCGGTTTCTGGGTGGCTTGGCCGATGGTGCAGCGTGGAGCGCCCAAGTACTTCGACGAGCGCCTTGCGGTCATGCATGAGGGCAGCGTGCGCCGGATTCCCGTTGGCTCTGTTGGGGACCCTGGTTTCATCGCGAAGCTCACCGGATCGTCGTCGGGCACTCTCACGCCGACCTTCGAGGGCGACATCGACTGGGTCGCGGCCGAATCCCGATACTTCCTTGCTGCCATGGTGCCAGACCTTCCGCGTGAAGCGATCGCGAAGTTCCTGCGCGGCGAAGAGCCGAAGGAGGCAGACGCGTCGCTCGGATTTCGCCCGGTCGAGCTGCCAAGTTCGCACTCCGCATCCCGAGAGGTCGAGATCTACGTGGGTCCCAAGGACCTGAGCTTGCTGACGGAAATGGGCTCGCACCTCGAGCGGACCGTGGACCTTGGCTACACGTGGGTGGCGCCGCTGACGCGCGCGTTCACCGCCCTCTTGCACATCTGCTACAGCGTCATTCCGAACTACGGCGTCGCGATCATCTTGCTGACGGTGCTGGTCAGGATCGCAACCGCCCCGCTCACCACGCGACAGATGCGTTCCATGGCAAAGATGGGCAACCTGCAGCCCCGGATCAAAGAGCTCCAGGAGAAGTACGCAGACAATCGCTCGCGTCAGTCACAGGAGATGATGAAGCTCTACAAAGAGTCGGGTGTGAATCCGCTCGGAGGGTGTCTCCCGATCCTGCTTCAGTTCCCGGTGTTTATCGGCCTCTATTACGCCCTTCAGAGTTCGATTGACCTGCGGCAAGCGCCCTTTTTCGGTTGGATCCGCGACCTTTCGGCTCCCGAGCAGGTGGGGATCCTTCCCATTCTCGATCTCCCGGTGCGGATCCTCCCGCTCGTCATGGGCGCCAGCATGGTGCTCCAGCAGCGGCTGACACCGAGCACCAGCATGGATCCCGCCCAGGCGCGCATGATGATGACGGTCATGCCGGTGATGTTCACCGTCCTCTTCTATCAGTTCCCCTCAGGCCTCGTGCTCTACTGGCTGGTGAGCAATCTGTTGGCGGTAGGTCACCAGTACTGGCTCAAGCGGAGCATGGCCGTCGCGAAGTAGGAGGAGTCGATGTACGACGCGAGAAGCGAGTGGCGAGAGTTCGTTGGAGCAAACCGAAGCGAAGCTCTTGCGAAGGCTTCCAGCTTCTTTTCCGCCCGCGAGGATGAACTCGACGTCGTCGAGCCCCCTCCCGGCGAGATCTTCGGACTCGCAGCGCGAGTGCTGATCGTTGCGGCCTTGCGCGACCGAAAGCAAAGGGGCGGAGCGCCCCGGGGCCCGGATCGGCCCGCCGAACGGCCCGGGGGAAGGCAGACGGAGGGACGAGGAGAAAGCCGATTTCGCGAGCCGCGCCGCGGGGGCGAGTCCGATCGGCCCGCGACGCAGCCTCCAAAGCTGAGCCCGGCCCCGGCTCCGGAAGCAGAAGAGCCTTCCGTGGGAAGCGCCCGGACCCCGCTCAGTCCGGTCGGAGAGTTCGTCCTCGGACTGATCGAGCGCATGGAGGTGGGCCCGTTCGAGATGAGTGAAGGGCGAGAGGGGAATCTCATCGCGATCGGCCTGCGTGGATCCGCTGCGATGAAGGTGACGGCCGGGGACGCGAGATCCATTGATGCGATCCAGCTCCTCGCAAACCAAGTCGTCCTAAGAACGGGCGACGAGAACCTGCGCGTCGTTGTGGATGCAGAGGGGGACTCCGATCGCCGCGAGGCGTACCTCGCGCGCCTTGCCGAGCGCGCCGCCCAGCGGGCCACCGAGACCGGCCGATCGGTCGCGATCGATCCCATGAACCCCAAGGACCGCCGCATCGTCCACGTGGCACTTCGGGACTTCGAGGGTGTCGTGACGATGAGCGTGGGCTCGGGTCGCTACCGGCAGGTCGTGGTGGTTCCCGAAGGAGCTCCCGAGTACGAAGAGGCCCGGCGCCAAGCCGAGGTTTCCAATCGGACCGAGGGCTAAGGGCTTCGCGAGCGTTCCACGGGGAACGTCTCGCGTTCGCGTGTTGGGCGCGGGCCCCGCCCTCCTCGAACGTTCCACGGGGAACACGCCTGAACAGGTCGGATTCCTCCAAGCTCGAGCTCCTGGGGCTGCTGGCCGAGGGCCTGGCAGCGCTGCCTGCCCTGCCGGAGTGCCAAGCGCCCGCCTTGGAGGCGCTCTTGGAGCTCGCGATTCTGGTCGAACGTTGGGCCCTGCGGATCAACCTCACAGGGCATCGCACCGCCGAGTCCGTGATTCGGCGCCTCATTCTCGACTCGGCCGCTCTGGCGAGCGTCATCCCCGCGGCGATGGGCTCCCTTGTAGACGTGGGCTCGGGAGCCGGCTTCCCGGGCTTACCCCTTGCGATTCTTCATCCCGAGCGCCAGGTCCTCTTGATCGAAGCCCGCGTGCGCCGGCACCATTTCCAGCGGATGGTGATCCGCGAGCTTGGCCTTGTGAATGTGGAGGCCCGCCACGGCAGGGCTGAGTCCCTTTCGCCTTCCCCACACGACGCGGGCATTGCCCAGGCGGCCGCTCCGCCGCCCGAGGCGGTTGCCCTTCTTCTCCCTTGGGTCCGGCCGGGCGGTTGGCTGATCGTACCGGGGGCAAGTCGTGCCCCAAAGGTTGGACTCCAGGCAGGAGTCGATCGCGAGGGGATCGTGCGCTATCGGGTACCCCTAGGGGGGCCAGCTCGCTCGCTTTGGCTCGGACACAAACGCGAGTAGCACCGGATGGACGCAGACCTAGGCAATATGATACCTATCCAGAAACCCCCACCGCTTTCCCCCCGGGGATAGAGTGCCATGCCGCGTGGCCGTGTTTTCGCCGTCGTGAATCAAAAGGGCGGTGTTGGGAAGACCACCACCGCGGTGAACCTCTCCGCCTCCCTTGCGGCCTCCGAGCGCTCGACCTTGCTCGTCGACCTCGACCCGCAAGCGAATGCGAGCAGCGCCTTCGGACTTACCCAGCCTGCGCGTCAAGTCTATGACGCACTCATCGGTGAATGCGTCATGAAGGATGTCGCGGTTCCCACCGAGCTCGAGTTCTTGAAGGTCGCTCCGTCTGGGCGGGATCTCGTGGGCGCCGAGATCGAACTCGTCTCGATCCCGAACCGGGAGCGTCGACTCGAGCAAGCGATGTCGGACCTGCGGGAGGCGTTCCACTACATCGTGATCGACTGCCCGCCTTCTTTGGGTCTGCTCACCCTCAACGCTCTCACCGCAGCGGACGAGGTCCTCATCCCCCTGCAGTGCGAGTACTACGCGCTCGAAGGCCTCGCGCGTCTGCTCGAGACGGTGGAGCTCGTGCGCCGCAGCCTAAACCCGAATCTTGTGCTGGGCGGGATTGTCCCTACGATGGTCGACCTACGAAACAGCCTGAGCCGCCAAGTGCTGAAGGATGTGCGGGCGCACTTCGGCGAGCTGGTTTTCGAAACATGGATCCCCCGAAACGTGCGGCTTAGCGAGGCACCGAGCCACGGCATGCCCATTCTCCTCTACGACGTTCACTCGAAAGGCGCCATGAGTTACTTGAAACTCACGGACGAGCTCCTCCGACGGACGGAGGGATCCCCCGGCAGTGCGAGCGCTGTGCCGGACGAGTCCGGCGCGTCATCGGATTAGGCCCATGACCAAAGGTCGCAGCGCGCTCGGTCGGGGTCTTGGGGCGCTGATCCCGGGCGCCGGCACGGGTGCGTCCTCTCCGGTCGCGGCGTCGAGTACGGGCGGGCCCGCGGAGATCGAAGTCGAGCGGATCGATCCGAATCCCGAACAGCCAAGGCGCACTTTTGACGCGGAGCAGCTCGAACGCCTTGCAGACTCGATCCGGCGTCACGGCATCCTCCAGCCCGTGGTCGTGCGCGCGGCCGGGGATCGCTACGAGCTCGTCGTGGGAGAGCGGCGCTGGCGCGCCGCGCAGGTGGCAGGTCGCAAGACAATTCCCGCGGTGATCGCTGAGATCGCCCCCAAGGACAGGCTCGAGCTGGCGCTGGTCGAGAACGTGCAGCGCCACGACCTAAATCCGATCGAGCTCGCACTGGCCTTCCGGGCTCTCGCCGAGGGCGGCGCGACCCAGGAAGAAATTGGCGAACGCGTGGCCCTCGACCGCTCGACCGTGGCAAATCACCTGCGCCTGCTCGAGCTCGGACGCGATCTCCAAGGCGACGTCGAGCATGGCCGCCTTTCGGTGGGCCACGCGAAGGCCCTCCTCCAGATCCAAAGTCCAGAGCACCGCCGCCAGCTGCGGGACCGCATCGTGGCGCAGCAGCTTTCTGTGCGCGCCGCCGAAGAGGCCGCGCGCAATCTCGCCAGCACAGGCGAGCGCAAGCCGAGAGCCGCCCCTTCTCCCGCCGATCCGAACCTCGGGCACCTCGTGGACGCGCTCCGCGAGCGCCTCAAGACCCGTGTGCGGGTGGCCGGGGCCTCGGGCGGACGCGGGCAAATCGAGATCGAGTTCTATGGTGAAGGAGAGCTTGACCGCATCTCGCGGATCATCTTGGAGGGCATGTGAGCGAGTCCGGGCAGCCCAGCAGTTCTTCTCGAGCGCCGACTATTCTTGCGGCTGGGGCGAGCTTTGACGGCGTCTTGGCTTTCCGCGGCACCGTTCAAGTCGAGGGGCAGCTCCGGGGCGATGTGATCGCCCAGGGATCGCTCAAGATCGAGCCGCAGGGACGGGTCGAAGGGCGAATCGAGGTCGACGAGCTCGTGGTGGCCGGGGTGATCGAGGGCGACGTGTATGCCCGGCGGCGGGTCGAGCTCTTGCCCACGGCGCGCGTGCATGGGGAGGTGCGGACTCCTGCACTCGCCCTCGCGGAGGGCTCTGTGCTCGATGGGCGCTGCCACGCCGGCACCGCCCTCCCCCCGCCGGTGCGGCGCGGCGACGACTCCCCGGCGCCTTGAACTTCGCCTGATCTATGCAAACATGCCGCCGCTTCGGAAGCGGCCGGGCCGTCGACGGTTTGGTTCGGCACCCGCTTTCAAGCTCTTTCGGAATTGCCTTCCATCGTCGGGACGTCCGCCGCAGTTTGTCGCAAGGCCGGCCCGGCGAACTGGACGGATTGGACGGAAAAGGCCCGCACGCTGCGGCTCCGCGCGACACTGACGGGAGAAAACCGCGAGCGATGAATCTGGATGGGTCTCGCAAGGCGCTCGCCGTGAGCCTCGCGACGGGATGGATCGCTCTCGCGGCACCGGCATCCGCGTCTGAAGGCGTCCTCGAGATCATCCCCGACCTGCGCTTGGTAGCGCTTTTGATCGTGCTTTTCATGCTTCTCGTGCCCCTGCTAAATCGCTTGCTCTTTCGGCCCTTGCTCGGTGTGCTCGACGAGCGCGACCAGAAAATCGAGGGTACGCAGACCCGCGCTGCAGAGCTCAACCAAGAGGCGGAGGCCGAGCTCGCGCGCCACGAAGCCGCAGTCCGCACGGCGCGCACCGAAGGCGAACGCGGCCGCAAGGCGGCGCTCGAAGCCGCGCGAACCCGTCACGCCGAGTCGGTCGCAGCCGCGCGCTTCGAGTCTGCACAGGTCGTCGAGTCTGCCCGCCGGGAGCTCAGCGCGGCCCTTCGGGAGGCCCGGAGCGTCCTCCAGACGCAGACCCGGGAGCTCGCACGAGAGGCTGCGGCCCGCATCCTCGGACGAAGCCTCTCATGAGGGGATCGCGCTGGAGTCTCCTGACGGCGGCAGCTCTCCTCGCCCCCGCCTCGGCCTTCGCCGAGAGCGCACCCCCCGCAGAAGGCCATACAGGAACCCTCGTCTGGCACGCCGTGAATCTCACCGCGTTGCTTCTCGTGCTGGTCTATTTCCTCCGCGCACCGATCCGGGGCTTCTTTGCCACGCGCCGTCGCGATATCGAACACAACCTCGAGCGCGCCGCGGCCGTGCTGCGGGAGGCCGAGGAGCGACTCGCCGAGTGGAAGAGTCGGATGGCGCGACTCGAGACGGAGATTGCAGAGATTCGGCGCGTCGCCGAGGAGCGCGCGGAAGCCGAGCGCCAGCGGATCCTTGCGGATGCGGCGGCCGCCGCGGCGCGCATCCGACGGGACGGCGCTGCGGCGGTCGAACAGGAGGAGCACAGGGCGCGCGAGGCGCTTCGCAAGGAAGCTGCAGACCTCGCGATCGAGCTCGCGGGGGAGGTCCTTCGCCAGCAGGTGACCGACGCCGATCGCGCGCGCCTCGCCGAGGAGTTCATCGCGCGCATGGAGACTCCGCCGCCGCGCACCCCGGCGGCTCGGAGCTAGCGCCCGGGATGCCGAGCCAAGCTGCGGCGCGTCGCTACGCGCGTGCGATTTTCGGGCTTGCCCAGGACGAGGGCCGCCTCGACGAGGTGCGTCGCGAGATGGCGCAGCTCGAGCAGCTCTTCGAGGAGAGTCCCGAGCTGCGCGCCGTCGTATTCCGGCCGCTCCATCCGGTGGCCGAGCGGCGGGCGGTGCTTGACCAGTTGAACACCCGCCTCGGGCTTAGCCCGACGGTGCACAAGGTGTGCGCGATTCTTGTCGAGCACGGACGGATGGCCGCCTTCCACACGATCCGCGAGGAGCTCGAGCGCCTTGCCAACGAGGCGGCGGGCCACGTCGAAGCGCAGGTCTTGGCCGCAAGCCCCTTGGCCGCGGCCCAGCTCGAACGTCTGCGTCGCGCTCTCAAGGCCCGCACGCAGCGCGATGTCCAGCTCCGCGTGAGCATCGACCCCGCTCTCCTCGGCGGCGTTGTCGCCAAGGTGGGTGACCTCGTATTCGACGGCAGCCTCCGCACGCAGCTCGTCCA
>DAIOWK010000100.1:0-10925 GCA_036758525.1 Myxococcota bacterium | reverse complement strand
TGCCGCCGTGACGCGCTCGAGCACCTCGCGCTCGTGCCCCATGTACCCCTTCACGGTGTCCATCAGTTTGGGCAGTTCGTCATGGCGCTGCTTCAAGAGCACGTCGATGTTGGCCCAGGCCTGATCGACCGCGTGCTTGAGACTGATCAGGCCATTGTAGAGGCCCGTGACGTACAGCACCGAGCCGATCATGACGAAGGCGATGACGGCGAGCACGATCCAAGCCATCTCACATCCTCCCCAACATGCCGAAGCGCTCGAGCAGGAGCGCCAGCGAAACGATGGCGAGGGCTGCCCCCCCGAAGACCGAGCCCAGCGCACGCCAGGAAAGCGAACGGGCCAGCGCCGCTCGAGGCTCGGTCGAGAGCACGAAGAGACTTGCGCCGAGGGGATCCCGTGCGATCACGACGCGATCGGCGACGGGCTGGCCGTCGACATCCTGGCTGACACGCTGACGGATCGCGTCCCACTCCTCGAGCGAGATCTCCCCGTCGCCGTCGAGATCCGCGGCCTTCATGGCGGCCGGATCCTTCTTGATCTCTGCCAGGCGGGCCGCGATCTGGAAGCGGCGCTCCTCGAGCATGCCGTGCCGCGCCTGGGCCACGCCGTAGACGAAGAGTCGTGCGCCGGTATCGATGCGCGCCTCGCTGACCCGCAGGCGGGAACGGTTGCCGATCCAGCCGGCGCTGCAGTCGATGCCGTGGTCGGTGAGCAGCTTCGCCAGGGGTCCCGAGATCTCCGGGTCGGTCTCGTGAATCTGATTGGGGATCTCCGCCGCGGCACCCTTGGGATCGATCCGCACGCGGCCGGTATCGTCCTCGAGGTAGAAGGCAAATTCCGCGGAGTCCCCCGAGGCTACGGTGGTCCACTCCCGTTGATTTCCCGAGTGGGTCTCGCGTTCAATCCGGTAGCGATACCAGGCGCACGCCATGCCTGAGACCGGTGCCACGAGCGGGTCCTTCTGACGGGCGACGCCCTCGAGTTCAGCGGCGCCCAGGGCGACCGAGCGGATTTTGGCCGTCGGGGTGTCCTCCACGGCGCGCTTGCGGCGCCAGAGCACGAAGCCGTGGGCGAAGAGAACGCAGCCCAAGACCCCGAGGATGGCGAACGCGAAGGTGGGAGAGCCGTGGCTCCCTCGCACAGTCGTCGCGCCAAATGTCCTGACAAGGTGCGGACCCATGCCCCGGCCTATCGGGTGTCCCCAACGCCGTCTTGAAGCCCGGGTGCGGGCTTAGCCTTGCCCGGCCTCCTCGAGCTGCGTAGGCTGGCGCGGCCGGAGGTGGACGGAGGATCGCCGGCGGACATACACCGTCCGCGGGAGGAAAGTCCGGGCTCCACAGGGCAGGGAGGTCGCTAACGGCGACCCGGGGCGACCCGAGGGAAAGCGCAACAGAAAGCACACCGCCGATGGCCTCGCGGGGCGGCGCAAGCCGCCCGAAGGCACAGGCAAGGGTGAAAACGTGGGGTAAGAGCCCACGCGCGACGGCCGGGTGACCGGCGGCGCGGCAAGCCCCTCCCGGAGCAAGCTCGAATAAAGGTGCCGTGAAGAGCGGCCCGTTCGATCCGTCCCCTCTCACGAGGTGGCGGCGGCACCTGGGTTAGAGCGCTCGAGCGCCGCAGCAATGCGGCGCCTAGATGAATGATCCTCGCCGGCCACGGGGCAACCCGCGGCCGGAACAGGACCCGGCTTACAGTCCGCCTCCGGCCTCCGCCCGCGGGACACGACACGCTGCGCGATCTGCCTCGCATGGTTCGGGACCGGCAACGCGCGGGCCATCGAAGGTGTCGAGCCGCGAGCTTCTCTGTTGCGTCTATACTGGCGCGCCCCTGGCGGCAAGAGGAGGCGCGCATGCAGGTGCAGACCACGATTCCCCACGCGGACTGGCGCGCCATCCCACGGGTTGCCAAGGCCGCGGAGGAGACCGGCTTTGACGGCCTCACGACCTCGGAGATCGCCAACGATCTTTTCATCCCCCTCGCCTTCGCGGCGCTCGCCACCGAGCGCATCCAACTCGCCACCGCGATCGCTGTGGCCTTCGCGCGCAGCCCGATGGTGGTTGCGAACCTCGCGTGGGATCTGCAGCTGAACTCGCGCGGGCGCCTGTGCCTCGGCCTTGGCACGCAGGTGAAGGGGCACAACGAGCGGCGCTTCAGCGTGCCGTGGGGTCCTCCAGTACCCCGGCTGCGAGAGTACGTCGAGTCCTTGCGCGCGATCTGGCGTTGCTGGGAGCTCGGCGAGCCCCTGCGCTATGAAGGCCAGCACTACCGCTTCAGCCTGATGACGCCCGAGTTCTCCCCGCCCCCTTCGGGACTGCCGCCGGTTCCCGTCACCATCGCTGCGGTGGGCCCGGACATGATGCGTTTGGCCGGCCGCGCCTGCGATGGCGTGCGCCTGCACGGCTTCTGCACGCGCCGCTATCTCGAAGAAGTTGCGCTGCCGCAGATCCAGGAGGGCCTCGCGCGCTCCGGTCGGAGCCGGGAGAGCTTCCAGGTCTGGGGCGGCGGATTTGTGGCCACGGGAAAAGACGACGAAGCCGTCGCGGAGATGATGGACTGGGTGCGCTACCGAATCGGCTTCTACGGCTCGACGCGCACCTACGCGGGGGTGCTCTCTCTCCATGGCTGGGACGAGCTCGCCGCCAAGCTCCACCGCATGTCCAAGCAGGGCCAGTGGACGGAGATGGCGAAGGAAGTGCCCGATGAGCTCGTACACACGTTCGCGGCGGTCGGGACCTACGACCAGATCGCGGGGGCGATCGAGAAGCGCTTCGGCGGCGCCTCAGACGCCATCGCGCTCTCCTTTGCGCAGGACACGCCGCCGGGCCTGGCGCGGGAGCTCGTACAGGATGTGCAGCGCATTCCCACCGCGTTCCGCGGATTCCCGAACGCCTGGTAGGGGCGCCTCACTCGAGATTGCGTCGGTAACAGTTCACGCGAGCCCGGCGCTCCGGGTCGTAGCCCCGCCACTTCGACGGGGGGAGCTCGTCCGGTGAGGCGGGGCGGAAGCCGTTGCGCTCGAAGAAGGCGCACACGCGCGGCGACGTGGTGCAAGCGAACACGTAGGCCAGCTTTTGGCGGCGCCCGAGTTCGACCGCGAAGGCGACAAGGTGCGTCCCGACGCCCTCGCCGAGGAAACGCGTCAAGGTGTAGAGCGAAGCGACTTCGCCCGCCCGCGCGACGGGCTCGATCAAGAGAGCCCCGATGCCCGCGAGGTGAAGGTCCTCGACGAACGCTCCGAAGCCGCTCGCCAGAATCTCCTCGATTTCCTCGGGCGTACGCGGTGCCAGATAGCCTTCGTCGACACCGCGCGCGATCAGGTCGTTGGCGGCATCGAAATCGTCGAGGCCGAGTGGACGCACGATCACGTAGCGCTCGCGCGTGAAGAGGGTCCCCGAACCTCCGTAGGTGAAGAGCTCCTCCGCCAGCCCATCCAGCGTACACACGTTCACGGCTGGCAGTCCGACCTCGAGCATCGACTCCACCTCGCGCAGCAGCGCAAGCCGCCGCTGGCTAAGCAGGGTGCCGCCCGAGGCGAGAAGCTTCCGCAGTTCGTCCAGATGAACAAAGGAAAGGCGGTCGCCGGGGGCGCGCAAGAGACCCCCGTCGCGGTCGATCCAGACGAGCTTCGAACAGCGCAGGCGGAGCGCGACATCTCGACAGGCCGGAGCAAAGGCGTGGGAGCCCCCGACCACGAGTCCCATGACTGGGTTCTCGCGCAGGTTGCGCCAGACCACCGCTTCCAGGCGGGGCGTGGCCGCGGAAAGGACGTGGCCTGCCGTGAGCGGCTCGACGGCGCTGCGCTCGGTCGAGATCAGGACGACCCGTGTTCCGTTGGCGTTGAGCTCCGAAAGAACCCCGCGCAGCGGAGCGGGCTCGCGGAGATCCGCGGCAGGAACCGCGATCGCCAGGTGCCGACCGCGGAACTCGCGCAGATAGAAGTCCTTCTCCGTAAAGGATGCGGGAGAGCTGGCCTCCTGGCTCATGGGCGCAGAGTCTCGCCGATCCGGCGGAGGGCGCAGCACCTCCCCGCGAAGTGAGGCTCCGCAGAGAGGGGGCGTCATGTCATCCAACGAGGCCTCCTCCGGCGTCCTTTCTTCTAGGGAGGGTGGTCGCGGCCGCCGCGGACGGTTGGCGCTGCCGACTGCCCCTTGCGGAAGGCCCCCTGTGGAACGAACTTCCACGCCCCCGGGGATATAGATAAGGAGGTGCTTCGGACGGCCGATAGGGAGAGTGGGTGGTTAAAGACCCTATCCCGTGGGGAAGGTAGGGGTCTGGCTGCGGCGAGCCGAGAGCGGCTCGGCCGAGCGAACCCAGGAGGAAAAAGTGATCAATTGCCCGAAAAAACTCTGGCGAAATTCTTTTTGGGACGGCAATATTCTAGGCCGCTCGGTTGCCCCCCGAACAACGAGCATTACGTTGAGACCTGGTTGGGTGATAGGTGCCGCGCTCCACGGCCACGAACGCCTGACCGGCAGTTGCGCCGCCGAAGGCAGGACGCGGGCAACGATATCGCGAGCGTGTGTGGCCCCACCGCACACAGAGAGTCATGAAACCGGAACCCCCCGGGCGGTATCCGAGTGAACGGGCCTGCACTGAGGGACCGAGAGGTAAGATAGTGAAATTCGAAGATCGATTCCCGTCTGCCTCCGGAGAGGAGCCGGTTCGAGCACCGCTCGGAGCGACTCCTGTGCTGGCGGCCGAGGAGCTTGATCCCGGGCGCGAGCGGCGTCCCCTCGAGTCCTATTTCCAGGAGATCGGTGGGACTCGGACGCTGCGTCGCGAGGAAGAGGTCATCCTCGCCAAGGAGCTCGAGGCTGCGACCGCGGAGCTGCGCGGTTCGCTCTACGCGATCCCCTACTCCGCGCACCATGTGGTCGCTCGTTGGGATGCGTTGCGCGCTCTCTCGCACACCGGCGCCAAGCTCTCGGAATCCGTCGGAGACGAGGAGACCGGAGAAATCGCGGCCCGCGTCGAGCGCGCGGTGGCTCGCCTGCGCAAGCTGCTCGTCCAGCGCGAGAAGCTGCTCACCACGGGTGCGAGCGAACTCTCGCACAAGCGGCTGGCGGCGAGGATGAACCAGGAGCTCCAGAGTGCTCAGCTCTCGCTGGGACTCTTGGCCGAGCTCCGCGACCGGGTGCTGCAGATCGCCGACGAGATGAGGAAGGTTCGCAAGGGCACGCGCCGGCTGCGCGAGCTCGAGGCGGAGGCCGGTGTCACCAAGGAGCGCCTGATCGAGCTCACCACCGCGGTCAACGATGCGCATGAGCGGATGACCCGGGTCAAGAACCGCTTCATCGAGCACAACCTGAAGCTCGTGGTCGCGATCGCGAAGGACTACCGCAATCTCGGACTTTCCTTCCCGGACCTGATCCAGGAGGGAAACCTCGGACTGATCCGTGCGGTGGAGAAGTTCGATCACCGGCGTGGCTTCAAGTTCTCGACCTACGCGGTCTGGTGGATCCGGCAGGCGCTCGTTCGCGCGATCCAGAACCACTCGCGGACGATCCGGCTGCCTTCCCATGTGCACGACCGCCTGCAGCGCAGCCAGCGTGTGCGGGCGGAGCTCACGGGAAAGCTCGGCCGTGAGCCGACGGCCGCCGAGCTGGCGCCTGCGCTCGGTACGGACACGGACTCTCTCGAGGCACTGGACCGCCTCTCGCGGGAGGCGATCTCCCTCGAGTCGTCAGTGGCTGGCACGGAAAAGCGGCTTGAGGACTTCGTGGCGGATCCCACGGCTTCGGCCCCGGACGGAGGTATCGACGGGGATCGCATGCGCTCCGGCGTCGGTGCCCTGATCGGGAGTCTCACGCCGCGTGAGCAGCTCATCCTTCGCCTGCGCTACGGGCTTGGCGGCGAGGAAGAGCACACTCTCGAGCAGATCGGCCAGTCGCTCGGGCTTTCACGTGAACGGGTGCGCCAGCTCGAGGCCCGTGCCCTCAAGAAGCTGCGCGAGACGGCACCCGCCCAGAGGCTGCATCCCATCCTCGAGCCCTAGGCGAGGATTCCTCGATCCGAACCGAGGGCAGAACGTGAAGTTCTGCCCTCGGTTTCTTTTCCGGCTTGCGAGGTCGTGGGGCGGGTGAAAGAAGCGCACCGCCGCTTTGCTTTTGCTAGACCTCGGCGCCGTGGAAGTCGCCGCCCAGATCGCCTGTCTCGATCTCGAGGGTGTGCTCGTGCCCGAGATCTGGATCAATGTCGCGGAACACACGGGCATCCCGCAGTTGCGGCTTACGACGCGGGACGAGCCCGACTACGACGTGTTGATGAAGCGGCGCATCGAGATCCTGGCCGCGCATGGCCTTGGGCTGCCGGACATTCAGCGCGTGATCGGGACGCTTACGCCGCTTGAGGGTGCGCCGTCCTTCTTGGACTGGCTGCGCGAGCGTTTCCAGGTGCTGATTCTCTCCGACACCTTTTACGAGTTCGCCGCGCCCTTCATGCGACAGCTCGGATTCCCCGCGCTCTTCGCCCACCGGCTCGTGGTCGACGACGCGGGACGACTTCTCGATTACCGGATCCGCATGCAAGACCAGAAGCGGCGGACGGTCCAGGCGCTCCACGGGCTGAACTTTCGGGTGGTCGCGGCTGGCGACTCGTACAACGACACCGCGATGCTCGCAGAGGCCGACGCAGGGATCCTCTTTCGCCCTCCGAGCAACGTTGAGCGCGAGTTTCCCCAGTTCCCGGTTGCGCAAACCTACGAGGAGCTGCGGGCGGAGTTTGCCCGCGCCCTCACCCTCCGGAATCGCAGCCCGCGGGTCGTATCGACGGGATCTTGAACATGCGATGGGGCGCCGGCTGGTAGGTGAAGAGGAGCGCGCGTCGCGGTCTTTCCGACCGGTTTGGCTCGGAGCCGTGCACGACGTGCGGGCTGAAGAAAAGAAGGCTCCCGGCCGGCATTTCTGCAGGCACGGCGAGTGACGCATCGAAGCTGCGCGGGTCGGTGAAGAGCGGACCGAGCGTGCCCTCACCCTCGAGGCCAGGGAGCAGGCCCGAGCGGTGGCTTCCCGGCACGAGGCACAAACAGCCGTTCTCGCACGTTGCGTCATCGAGGGCGAGCATCGCATTTGCAAGCCGGTCCACGTGGGCGCAGTCGAAGACCCAATAGGGCGAATCCTGGTGCCAGCGGAAGCGAGAGCCTTCGCGGGGCCGTTTGAGATTGAGCTTGTCGGTGAACAGGCACAGTCCGTCGGCGTCCACGAGGTCGCGCATCGGCTCGACGAAGCGCGCATCATCGACCAGGTGGTGAAAGCGTGGGTCGAGCCGATGGAAAGGCTCGAGAACGCGCACGGTCTGTGAGCCCTCGCAGTGCTCGAGTTGGATTGTGGTGCCGCCGGCCTCCACGTAGCGATTGCCGTCGATGGCGTAGCGTGCGTCGGGAGCACCCGCCGCGAGCTCGGCCTCCGCCACCGCCCGCTCGGCCGCGGCCCGCAGGTCCGCGAGTTCGTCGCGGTCGAAGACCGCCCGGCGGATGAAAAATCCGTCTTCCTGGTAGGCCCTGCGCTCTTCCGGAGTGGCCCGAAGCGCTTTCCGCATGACGGCGAAGCTAACGCTTGCGGCGGCTCGCGAGGAGCTCGCGCTTGCGCAGCCGTAGCGACACAGGCGTGACCTCCAGGAGCTCGTCCTCTTCGATCCACTCGAGGGCGGTCTCGATGGTGAGCCTGCGGGGCGGGGTGAGAATCGTGTTCTCGTCCCGGCCCGCCGCGCGAATATTTGTAAGCTTCTTGGCACGCGCGAGATTGACGTTCATATCGCCAGGCCGGCGATTTTCGCCAACCACCTGGCCTTCGTAGATGGGCTCTCCTGCCCCGACAAACAGCGTGGCACGTTCTTGAATGTGGAAAATGCTGTATCCGGTGGCGACGCCGGAGTCGCTCGCGACGATCGCTCCTACGCCGCGCCGAGGGAGTTCCCCTGCGAAGGGTTCGTAGCCCCGCACGGTGCGGTGCAGCACACCCTCCCCGCGCGTATCGGTCAGGAACTCGCTGCGGTAGCCGAATAGACCGCGGCTCGGGACGACAAACTGCAGTACCGCCTGCCCGGCGCGCTGCTCCATCATGAGCAGGCGTCCCTTGCGGGCCGAAAGCTTCTCGATCACGGATCCGGCGCAGGCATCGCGCACCTCCGCCACCACGTCTTCCACCGGCTCGCACGCCCGACCGTTGACCTCGCGCACGATGATCTCGGGCCGGGAGACAGAGAACTCGTAGCCCTCGCGACGCATCGTCTCGATCAGGACCGCGAGCTGCAGCTCACCGCGGCCTGCCACCTCGAAGGTGTCCGGCCCGTCGCCCGCGTCCACGCGGATGGAGACGTTGCCAAGCGCCTCCTTGCGCAGTCGATCGCCGATCTGGCGGCTCGTGAGGAAGCGGCCCTCACGGCCGGCGAAGGGCGAGGTATTCACCGAAAAGCGAACGCGGATCGTCGGTGGGTCGATTCCAATGCGCGGCAGCGGCTCGATGGCCGACGGATCACAGATCGTGTCGCCGATCTCGATCGAGTCGACACCCGCGATCGTGCAAAGATCTCCGGCCTCCGCCGCTTCGAGCTCCACGCGTTCGAGGCCGCGGGAGCCGAAGAGCTTGGTAATGCGGAAGGGCTCGGGCTTGCCCTGCTCCGGAATCCGAACCACCGTGACGCCCCGGCGCAGCGTTCCGCGCTCGACGCGACCAATCACGAGGCGGCCGAGGAAATCGTCGTAGCCGAGGGTCACAGCTTGAAACTGCGCGGGACCGTCGGGATCCACCCGGGGTGCCGGGGCCTTGGCAAGAATGGTCTCGAGCAAGGGACGCAGGTCCACCCGCCGCGCCCCGGGATCCAAGGCCGCGGTGCCTTCTTTGGCAGAGGCGTAGACGACCGGGAAGTCGAGTTGGGCGTCACTTGCGCCGAGCTCCACCAAGAGATCGAAGACCTCGTCGACCACCGCGTGGGCACGCTGCTCGGGCCGGTCGATCTTGTTCACGACCACGATGGGGCGAAGGCCGTGGGCGAGGGCTTTGCGCAAGACGAAGCGCGTCTGAGGCATCACGCCCTCGACCGCGTCCACGAGCAGAAGCACGGCGTCCACCATGCCGAGCACCCGCTCTACCTCACCACCAAAGTCGGCATGCCCCGGCGTGTCGACAAGGTTGATGCGCACGCCCTCGAACTCGATCGCCGTGTTCTTGGCATGGATGGTGATGCCGCGCTCACGCTCAAGGTCCTCGCTATCCATGGCGCGCTCGGCGACGGTCTGGTTGGCGCGAAAAGCCCCCGTCTGGCGCAGGAGCCCATCGACCAGCGTGGTTTTGCCATGATCCACGTGGGCGATGATCGCGAGATTGCGGATTTCCTTGCGGGGACGGCGCATCGGGCGCGGACCCTAGCAGACGCGCGCAGCCCATGCGCGTTTTCACCCCAAAGGGCCGCCACGCAGCGGTTTTACGCAAGTTTCACAGGCGAACCCACCTCTTCTACCGACCTCCCCCCTATGCTCTCCGCGCAGTGCTTGGAGGAGGATTCGCCGTGACCGCTCCCGCAGAACGCCTCACCGCGCCCGCCGCCGCAGACGCGGATGGGCCGTGGCGCCGTACCGACGTCATACCTCGGCTGGTCTACTGGGGGATCCACGCCGCATGTTTTGCGGCGTTCTTCACCGGGGTATCGCGGACGGACCTCGTGCTCTTCGGGGCCACCCTGTCGCTGCGCATGCTCGGGATCACGGCGGGCTATCACCGCTACTTCGCGCACCGAACCTATCGCACAAGCCGACCGCTTCAGTTTGCACTGGCCCTTCTCGGGACGACGGCCACCCAGAAGGGTCCCCTGTGGTGGGCAGGCCACCACCGCATCCATCACGCCAACTCGGACGAGCCCGGTGATGTGCACTCCCCGCGCGACGGTTTCTGGTATTCCCATCAGGGGTGGATCTTCGATGGCCGGTGGGACGATACGCCGACGGAGCAGATTCGGGACTTCGCGCGCTTCCCCGAGCTTGTGTGGCTGAACCGCTGGCACATCATTCCGGCCGCGCTGCTCGCAGTCCTGTGCTACGCGATCGGAGGGTTTTCCGGCCTGATCTGGGGCTATGTCATCTCCACTACGGTGCTCTGGCACCTCACCTACTCCATCAACTCCCTCGCGCATCGTTGGGGCACGCGGCGCTACGCAACCTCGGATACCAGCCGGAACAACTGGCTCCTAGGACTCCTCACTTTCGGCGAGGGCTGGCACAACAATCACCACCACTACATGGCGAGCACACGCCAAGGCTTCTTCTGGTGGGAGATCGACATCACCTACTACGTGCTGCGCGGGCTTGCCGCATTGGGCCTGGTCTGGGATCTGCGTGAGCCGCCGGCGAGCGTGGTCGCGCCCGAACGCGAGCCCGGGCTGCCCGAAGCCGCCTAGTTCCCTGTCGTCGCCTTAGCTTCGCTTCCCTCGGACAGGTCGCCGGCGCGGCTTGCGCGAGATCGCGCGCCGGGCGGGTACCCTGGGAAATGCCAAGGCGACCACTGTTCCCGCCGATGTGATACGGCTCGTCATGGCACCGCCATCGCGCTCGGCCAGAGCCCGGGCGATTTCGAGGGCCAGAACCCGCCCCCGTGGCGGTGCGGCGGGGGGGCCGCCGCGAGCCCGCGCTCGCGCGGCGCCATCAAACACCGTAAAGACGACGCTCCCTCCCTTGCTGCGCTGGGCCGAAACGATGGTCTCTTTCCCCCCCTCCATCGCCTCGCGTCCGGACCGCACAAGGGTCAGCAAGACGTGATGCAGGGCGTCCGGGTCGACCCGCACGTCCGGCAGCCCGTCCGGGATTTGCACTTCGGGCTCGGAGGCTGCACCGGACCCGTGGCGAAGTGCGCGCGCCACGGCGCCCAACACGCTCGAGGGTGACACCCGAATGCGGCTCTCCGGATCATCCGTGAGCAGAGGGCGCACGTGGGACA
>DAIOWK010000099.1:0-11017 GCA_036758525.1 Myxococcota bacterium | reverse complement strand
GATTTCGAGCTTGACGTGGGCACGCATGGATTCGTCGAGCGTGATGGCACCCACGTGGCCCACCTTGACCCCCGCGATCATGACGGGCGCACGTGCCTTCAGGCCTCCGATCTGGTCGAAGTCTGCGTAGAGCACGAGGCCGCCGGGCCCGCGATAGCCGAGTCCGCCCACCTGGATCGAGAGATACGCGATGGCCCCGAACCCGATCAGCACGAACAACCCAACCACGAGATCCCTGAGCGGTGACGGTCGCATCCCCTGGCCCCCTTCCTTGCCCGCTCACTCGGTAGCTTACACTCCCCAGAGGGCTGTAATCACGTAGTCGACCACCAAGATCGATACGGAGGCAATCACCACCGTGGACGTCGTGGCGGCACTGACCCCCGCAGAACTCGGTTCGCTTGTATAGCCGCGATAGGTCGCGATCAGGCCGACGAGCGCCCCGAAGACAACCGACTTGACAAGGCTTCCCGCCACATCGTTCGGGAAGTCCACGGACGATTCCAGCCCGTTTAGGTAGGTCCCGCCGTCCACGCCGAGCAGATGGACGCCCACCACGTAGCCGCCGAAGATCCCAAAGGTAGTGAAGAGCGCCGCGAGCAGGGGCATGACGAAGAGCATCGCCAGGGCCTTCGGTGCCACGACCAAATGCACGGGATCAATCGAGAGCATGCGCAGGCCGTCCAGCTGCTCGGTGGCGACCATGCTCGCGATCTCCGCAGCCATGGCCGATCCACCCCTTCCGGTCACGAGCAGTCCGGTCAGAACGGGCCCAAGCTCGCGGACCAACGCCAAACCGACCGCGGATCCGAGGGAATTCTCGGCTCCGAAGCGTACCAGGGTGTTGTAGCCCTGAAGCCCGAGGACCGCTCCCACCGCGACACCCGAGCCGCACACAATCAAGAGTGAGAGGACCCCGGAGTCGTAGATCTCGCCCACGAGGCGCCGAAGGCGCGTTGGCGGCGTCGCCACAGCCCGCAGGATCTGGCCAAGGAAGACCGCCATACGCCCCGCGGTGGCTACATAGCGGATGGAGCGAAAGCCGAGGGCCTGAACCGGAGCAAGCCTCATCTCGCCTCCGTCTGGGCTGCCACGGGCTCTGGTTGATCTGCATCCGCGTGGAAGAACTCCGAGATCCCGGGGTCCGGGCTCCTCTCGAGCTCTTCCGGGGTCCCTGAAATCGCGACTCCGTCGCGCAAGAAGACAATCTGGCGGGCCATCCGCTTGGCGGACGCGATGTGATGCGAGGCCACCACGAGTGTGTGGCCCAAGCCGCGGTTCGTCTCGACCAAGAGCGCCTCGATGCGCCGCAATGTCACGGGGTCGAGCCCCGAGAAGGGTTCGTCCGCAAGAACGATCTCTGGGCTCATGACGATTGCCCGAGCCAGGGCTGCGCGCTTCACCATGCCGCCCGAAAGTTGGCTTGGCAGCAATCCCTCCGCGTCCGCGAGCCCAACGGCTTCGAGACTCTCCATCACCTTGACCGTGACTTCCCGCTCCGAGAGCTTTGTCCGCTCCCGCAGAGGCAGAGCGACATTTTCGAACAGGGTCATCGAATCAAGCAGCGCTCCCCCCTGAAACATCATCCCGATGCGGCGCCGGACCCGCCCAAGTCCGCTCTCCGAGAGACCTGTGATCTCTTCGCCGGCCACTCGGATGCTGCCGCGGTCGGGGCGGAGGAGTCCCCCAATCAGCCGGAAAAGGGTGCTCTTGCCCGCTCCGCTGCCTCCCATAAGGACGGTAATCGCTCCGCGGGGAAAGGAGCAGGAGAGACCCCGGCAGACGGCCCGCGGCCCAAAGGCGAGCCAGACGTCGCGCAGCTCGAGCGGGGCCTGTGCCAGATCGCGAGGGCTCTCCTGTCGCATCGCGTCGTTACGCATAGCTCAGAACGCGGCGCCTCGGGCGCTCCAAAGAACGATCGCAAGATCCAGCGGGTTCACGCATGATGGGAGAGCATGGCGGCGTCCGTCCTCCCCTCGGCTGCCCGTTTTGTCGGTCGCACCGCCCTGGTGACAGGTGCGGCGAGTGGCATCGGACTCGCAACCGCACAAAGGCTCGCCCGCGAAGGCGCTGTGGTCGCTTGTCTAGACCGCGACGCGGGGGGTGCCGAGCGGACCGCCGAAACGATCCGCGCCCACGGCGGGCGAGCACAGGCGTTCGAATGCGACATCGCGCGCAGCCACGTCGTCGCCGCGAGTTGTGCGGCGGTCGAGCGCGCCCTCGGTCCGGTTTCCGTGCTTGCCAACGTGGCCGGAGTGGGCGATGCGACGGGCCTAGCGGGCATCGAGGCGATCGACGACGAGCGCTGGCAGTTTGTGCTGGCGGTCAACGTGAGCGGCGCCTTTTACCTCTGCCGTGCGCTCCTGCCCGGCATGGCCGCCCGCGCCGCTGGGGCGATCGTGAATGTGTCGTCCCTCGCGGGCCGCTCGAAGAGTGCGAATGGAGGACTGGCCTACACCACAAGCAAGGCTGCGATCCTCGGGATGACGCGTCATCTGGCGTTTGACTACGGCCCGCGCGGTGTGCGCGTGAACGCGATCTGCCCGGGGGGCGTCGACACACCAATGCTACGAGGGGGAGGGCGCCGGGGCACGCCCGAGGAGGCCGAGGTTCGTAGGCGGCGGATTGCCGCCTACGAGTACTTCATGCCGATCAAGCGCATCTCAACGCCCGACGAGCAAGCATCCGCGATCGCCTTCCTCGCCTCGGACGATGCGTCGTACATCAACGGGGTGTCGTTGGACGTAAACGGCGGCCTGTTCATGGCCTAAGCACGCGGCAGCACCGAGCCCGCACGAGGAGAAAGCATGGCGCGCCTGCCTTACATCGATCCCACGACGGCCTCCGAGCCGGTGCGGGAGGTCTTCGCCCAGCTGCCGGTCCATCTCAATGTGTTCAAGCTGATGGCGCAAGCCGAAACCTGCTTCCGCCCCCTGCTCCGCCTCGGAACCGCGATCCTCGCCCGACAAAAGCTCAGTCCGAAGCTTCGTGAGCTCGCGATCTTGCGCGTGGCAGCACTCTCCGGCGCCCGCTACGAATGGGTCCAGCACGTGCCGATCGCGAAGCACGTCGGCGCGACGGATGCCCAGCTCGCTGCGATCGAGGGCGGGGGGATCGACGCGCCGTGCTTTGACGCGACCGAGCAGGCGGCGCTCCGCCTCGCGGGCGAGCTCGTTGAGGGCGTGCGGGCCAAGGACGCGACCTTCGGCGAAGTCGCGCAGCGTTTCTCCCCCCAGGAGATCGTGGAGCTCATCCTCGCGATCGGCTACTACCGAATGCTCGCGACTCTGATGGAGACGGCCGCAATCGACCTCGACCCCCCAGCCGGAACCAAGGTCGTGGACGCGATTCGATAGTCTGCGGCGCAGGCTAGGCCTTACCCGGCGGAGAACCTCGCGCCGCGCGTTCCGCTTAGGATCCTTCGGCGAGCAGGGTCTCGATCTTCGCGACGAGGGCCGGATCGTCGGGCTTCGTCGGAGGATCAAACTTTGCCACGACCACACCCCGACGATCGAGCAGGTACTTCTGGAAGTTCCATTTGACCTCGCCTCCGAGCGGCGCCGGCAGCGTCGTCAGCATCTTGTAGAGGGGATGCATGTCGTCGCCCTTCACGCTGATCTTGGAGAACATGTGGAACTTGATGTCATAGGTGGTGCGGCAAAACTCAGCGATCTGTCCGTCCGTGCCGGGCTCCTGCCCGGCGAAATTGTTGGCGGGGAAACCAAGCACGACGAAGCCCCTGTCCTTGTACTTGCCGTAGAGGGCTTCCAGGCCGTCGTACTGCGGTGTGAGCCCGCACTTGCTGGCCGTGTTGACGAGCATCACGACTTTCCCCTGGTAGTCGGAAAGGGATTGCGGGCTCCCATCGAGACGTTTCATCGTGAAGGACAGCACATGGACTCCTTTCCCGTGGCACCTGCCGCCGCGGCCGCCGTCAGGTAGCGGCGCCATGCCACGCACGTGACGAGGCAAAAGAGGGGTTGGCTCCCCGCGGCATCCTCTCCACCGCAGAGCGCGCCTCGTCGAGCGCTTTACACTAGCCGCTAAGAGGGCCGCGGCTAGGCTCCTCAAGAAGGCCCTGCCGAGGAGGAACACTTGATGGACGAGAAGATCGACCTGCGCATGCCGCTCGAGGAGGCCATGGAAACGCAGCGCGCGATCCGGCGCTTGAAACCCGACCCGGTGGAGGACGCACTCCTTCTTCGGCTCCTCGAGCTTGCGCTCAAGGCACCGACCGGCTCGAACGCCCAGAACTGGGAGTTCGTGGTGGTACGGGACCCGGTGGTGAAGGGCCGGCTGGCGCGCCGCAACCGCCAGGCATGGGGCCTTTACGGCAGGATCGGGCGTTGGCTCTCGCGCGGGGACCCAAAGATGCTGCGCCTGCTCGACGCCGTGCAGTGGCAAGCCGACCACTTCGAGCAAATTCCGGTCGTCGTGGTGGCCTGCCTACGCGGCCCGCGTCTTCCCTTTCCGCCCCTTTTCGCGACCAGCTACTACGGGTCCATCTACCCTTCCGTCCAGAACCTGCTGCTCGCCGCCCGGGCCGCCGGCCTAGGCGCGGCCCTGATCACGCTTCCGCTTTGGAGCACACTCTCGGTGCGTCGCATCCTCGGCCTACCCTGGAGTGTGACACCCTGTGCGGTGGTGCCCATGGGCTGGCCTGTCGGCCGCTACGGTCCAACCACACGCAAGCCCGTGGGGGACGTGGTCTCGCTCGATCGTTACGGCCACCGTCCGTTTCGGGGGCGCTGAGCCCGGGACACTTGCTGGATTCAATCGGTTGTTTAAAATAACCGTTTGTGAGCCTGCCCCTCCGGAAGTCCGACGCCCAGCGTGAAACCCAAGAGCGGCTCCTCGCCGCGGCGGCGGCGCTTTTCGCGGAGCGCGGGTTCTTCGGCACGACGGTTCGGGAGATCGCGCAGCGCGCCCGCGTGAACATCGCCGCGGGCCACTACCATTTCGGCTCGAAGCAGGAGCTCTATCTCGAGGTCACGCGACAGCAGTTCGAGCAGATTGCCGCGCAGCTCGCGGCGCGCCACGCCTCCCCCGCCCCCGCCGAGATCGATGCGGCCTCTCGTGCGGAGCTCGTGGCGATGCTGAAGGTACGGATCGAGACCATGCTCGAGCACCTGGTCGGTCCGCCACCGAGCATCCACGGCCAGCTGATGCAGCGAGAAATGTGCGATCCGAGCGGCGCCCTGCCGGTGATCGTCGAACAGTTCATACGCCCGCACAAAGAGCAGATGCAGCGACTGGTCGCGCGCCTCGCACCCGGTCTTTCGAAGCATGAGCTCGAGCGCTGCTGCTTCAGCATCGTTGGTCAGGTCTTCTTCTACCGGATGATGTTCCCGATCGTTCCCTTGCTCATGGGGGTAGGCGAGCTGCCGCGCGATTTCGTGCGCACGACCGCCGACCACATCGCCGCATTCTCGCTTGGCGCCCTGAACGAACTCTCACGGCCGGCGCAGCGCGCGCGGGGCGGCCGCTCCCCTCGACGCGCCGGCGCCCGGCGCTGAAGTGATGCGGCGCCGCCTCATCCTCTTCGCGGTGATTGCTGCCGCCGCCCTGGTGGGGCTTCTCGTCTATCTGCGCAGCGACCACGGCAGAGTGCACTTCACGGGCTTTGTCGAAGGCGAGGAGCGCGTGCTGCGCAGCGAAGTGGCAGCCCGCGTCCTCGAGGTTCACTTCGCCGAGGGAGACGTGGTTCCGCCCGACGCGGTGGTCGCGCAACTCGATGACGCAGAGATCCAGGCGCGGATCCACACCAAGCAGCAGGAGATCGTGACCGCGGACGCGGACATCGCGCGCCAGGAGGAGCAGCTCGCGATGGTCGAGCAGACCTGGAAGCAAGACCTCTTGGCTCGCCAGGCCGAGCTGCGCCAAGCCACCGCCTCCGCCGAGCTCGCGCGGCTCACCCTTGAGCGAAAACAGACGCTGCTCAAGAGCAACGTGGCGAGCCAGGAGTCCCTCGACGAGGCGCGCTCGCGCCACGTCGAGACGCACAGCGCGGTCGACCGGGCGCGGGACATGCTGGCCCGCGCCGAGGCGGAAGAGCGTCAGATCTCGGTCGCCCAGCGAGAGCTCGAAGTGCTGCGCCAGCGGCGTGAGCTGGCCACGGCCCAGCTCGAGGAGCTGCGCGTCGTGGCGGTCCGCTATCAGATCCGCTCCCCGAAGGTCGGCACCGTGCTCCAGACGCAGCTGATCTGGCCCGGCGAGCTGGCCCAGCCCGGCACACCGGTGGCGTCGGTACTCGATCCGGAGGATAAGTACGTCCAGATCTACGTGCCGGTCGCCGACGTGTCACAACTGCGCGTTGGGCAGGCCGTGGAAATCGAGCTTGACAGTGAACCCGGCAGCCGGACGCCTGGCGAGGTGAGCTTCGTGGCGGACAAAGCGAACTTCACGCCGGAAAAGATTGAGACGCGCAGCGATCGCATTGGCCAGGTCTATCGCGTGAAAATCCGGATCCTGAAGGACGCGGCGCGCCTGCAGCCCGGAACGGAGGGGAACGTCTACCTCGCGGCCTCGGTCCCAAAGAAGGACGTGGCGCTCAAGCAAGAGGGCAGATGACGGGTGTGCGGCCGTCGCTCCGCCTGCGCGGCCTGCGCAAGCGCTTCGGCAAACGAAGAGCGCTCGACGGGATTGATCTCACGCTCGAGGGTCCCCAGATCGTCGGCATTGTCGGGCCCGACGGCGCGGGCAAGACGACCCTCCTGCGGGCCATCGCAGGACTGCTCGAGATTGGCGCGGACGAGGCCAGCGTGCTCGGCTTCGAGCTCCGCGGCGACGTGCGTGCCCTCAAAGCGCAGATCGGTTATGTGCCTCAGTCCTTCAGCCTGCATCGCGACCTGTCGGTGTCCGAAAATCTGCGCTTCACCGCGCGGCTCCATCGCCTAGGCGACGAGGAGTTCGAGCGCCGCGTTCAGCCGCTTCTTACGCGCACGGGCCTCTTGCCGTTCGTGGACCGGCCCGCGGGCGCGCTCTCCGGCGGCATGAAGCAGAAGCTCTCGATCGCGAACGCACTCCTGCCCAAGCCCGCGCTCCTCGTTCTCGACGAGCCGACAGCCGGTGTGGACGTGATGGCCCGCGACGAAATCTGGCGGATCCTGGAGGAGCGCCGCGGCGAGGCGCTCATTCTGATCAGCACGAGCTACCTCGAGGAGACCGAGGCTTGCGACCGGTTGGTGTACCTCGATGAGGGGCGCGTGATCGCGCAGGGCACGCCGGCGGAGCTGCGTGCGCAGGTGCCCGTGCAACTCCTGCGGGCCTGGGGCAACGACCCTCGGGCGATCGCCAAGGCGGCAGACTCGCTGCCGTACGTCGTCTCTGCGCGGGTACGCGGGCCCTTCGCACGCATCGAGATCGCGGCGGAGCGTGCCCCCGGAGAAGCCCGCCTGCGCGCGGATTTTGCGGGGCTTGCGCCGCGGATTCGCCTGATCGAGCCGGCGCCCGTCGACATGGAATCGGCGCTGCTCTTTCTCTCCCGAAAGCCAAGCCAAAGGACAGGTGCGCCGTGAAGCAAGAGCGAGCGGTCGGCGTGAACTTGCGGACGCAGGGAGGGCCGAGGTGAGCGCGCCCATCATCTCCGTACGCAACCTGAGCAAGCGCTTCGGCGCGTTCACTGCCGTGGACCGGCTTGCGATCGACGTGACCCCGGGCTCGATCTTTGCGTTCTTGGGCGCGAACGGCTCCGGCAAGAGCACGACGATCCGGATGCTGATTGGGCTCCTGCGCCCGACGGAGGGTTCGATCGAGGTCGACGGTATTGACGTGATTCGCCATCCGCGGCGCGTGCGTGACCGCATCGGCTACATGGGCCAGAAGGTGAGCCTCTACCAGGGGCTCTCTCTGCACGAGAACGTCGAGTTCTACGCCGGGCTCCATGGACTGGTCGGACGCGAGCTGGAAGCGCGCTGGGGCGCGCTGCGCGAGCGCTTCGGGCTCTCCGACGCCGAGGCGGAACGGCCGGAGAACCTGCCCGCAGGCATCCGACAGCGGGCTGGCCTCGCCGTTGCGACGCTGCATCGGCCCCGGGTCCTCTTCCTCGACGAGCCCACCGCCGGTGTCGACGTCCACAGCCGAAGTCTCTTCTGGGAGCTGATCCGAGAAGAGGCAGACGCAGGAAGGACGGTCTTCGTCACCACGCACTTCCTGGAGGAAGTCGACTATTGCGACCGGGCCTCGTTCATCGATCAGGGCAAGCTGATTGCGAACGCGGCGCCCGAGGAGCTTCGTCGCCGCTACTCCGAGGGCTACCGGGTGCACATCAGCGGAGAACCGCCACAGGAGTTCACGACTGCCGCGGTGGATGACGCGTTCTTCGCCGAGCTCGACCCCCTGCTCGCCCTTCGACCCGGCGCGCAGGTGCGGATCGACACCCCGTCCATGACGGACGTCTTTCGTCGCATGATCGCGGAGTCGGGCGACGCGAGGCAAGCGCAGCCATGAACCTGCGACGGCTGTGGACGCTTCTTGTGCGGGAGGCGCGCGCCACGTGGCGCAACCCCTTCACGATGACCATCTTGGTCGCGGTCCCCCTCGCGGCCCTCCTGGTGTTCGGCTTCGTGCTCTCCACCGAAGTCGAGAAGCTCCCGCTTGGCGTCCATGACGCGAGCGGCACGGCCGCGAGCCGGCGCCTCGTCGCTGAGCTCGCGGCCAACGGCACCTTCGCGCCGCGATCCTTCGCGACGCCTGGAAGCCTCGATCACGCGATCATGGCGGGCGAGATCAGTGCGGCCATCGTGATCCCGCCGGACTTCGAGCGCCGGCTCCGCGAGGCGTCGGCGGGTGGCGCCCCGGCCGAGCTTCAGGTGCTTTACGACGGCGGGGAGACCGTGCTTGCCGGCAACTCCGAGGCCTTCTTGCGCAGCCTCGCGCTCTCGACGGTCGCCGCGCTCTCGAGCGGAGCACGCGCCCAAACGATGGGGGGCCCGGTGGCGCCTCCCCGACTGTCCCCACCCGAGGTGGGCACTCCCGCCTCGGCCGGCGTTTCCGTGGTGTCGCGCGCTTTGTTCAACCCCAAGCTCGACGGCTCCCGTTTCATGGTGTCCGGGACTTTTGGATTCGTCCTTTCGTTCCTCACGGCGCTCATCACTGCGGTGTCGATCGTGAGCGAACGCCTCTCCGGAACCTTCGAGCAGCTGCAGGTCACGCCCGCAACGTCCCTCGAAATCCTCCTCGGCAAGATTCTGCCTTTGGGCGCGGTATTTGCCGCCGACGTGGTGCTCATGGTGCTCGCAGCAGGTTTTTTGCTCGGAGTTTGGCCCGAGGGAAGCGTCGTCTTCTTCATCATCGTCTCGTCGTTCTACGTGCTGACTTCGCTCTCCCTGGGACTGCTCATCTCGGCCACCTCCGCCACGGCCGCAGAAGCGGTGCAGAAGACGGTTCTCTTCAGCGTCCCCCTGGTCCAGCTCTCCGGGTTCGCCTTCCCGATCCGGAACATGCCTGCGCCGGTTCGCTGGCTGGCGGAGATCTTTCCGGCCACCCACTACATCCGCGTGAGCCGCGCCATCTACCTGCGCGGAGAGGGCTTTCTCTCCCTCCTTCCGGAACTCGCCCTGCTGACCTTTTTCACGCTGGTTCTCGTCGCCGTGGCGCTGCGCAGCATCGAGGGGCGGGCATGACCGGGCGCATCCAAGGCTTCCTCTCGAACCTCCTGGCCGTCGCGTACAAGGAAGCGGTCGTGATCCGCAACGACAAAGCCTTCCTCGGCATGGTGGTTGCGCAGCCCATCATGATGCTCTTGCTCTTCGGATTCGCCCTCACCAACGAGCCCAAAAACGTCCCGTGGATCGTGCTCGACCGAAGCCAGACTGCGGTTTCGCGCCGCTTCCTCGAGGATGTGTTCGTGACCGGCTATTTCGAAAGTGCGCGTAGGGTCTCGAGCTACGAGGAGGGTCGGGCCCAGCTCGAACGGGGGGAGGCCATCGCGTTCGTCGTCGTGCCCGAGGACTTCGCCCGCAAGGCGCTGCGCGGTCGGCCTGAGGTTCAAGTTCTGCTGGACGGTTCGGAACCTCTCACCTCCGCGCGCATTTCCGGCTACATCGGGCAGGTCGCCTCGAGCTTCGATCCGGCGGACGGCCACGGTGCCACCCGACTCGCGCGGGTGGCGGCCCCTGAACTCGAAGCGGCCCCGGCCGGCGCTCCCCTCGAAATCCGTCAACACTTCGAGTTTAATCCGACCCTGCGCGACCGGGAGTTCTTCCTGGCGGCGCTGGCGGGCATGCTCCTCACAAACCTGTGCCTCTCCGCCTCGAGCCTTGGTCTCGTGGGGGAACGCGAGAACGGCACCTATGAGCAGATGCTCGCCCTGCCCACCTCGCCCCTCGAGATCGTGCTGGGAAAACTCTTGCCCTACGCGGGCATGGCCTACCTGGTGCTCACCATCGCGACGTTGCTCCCGGGAATCGTGTTCGGGATCTGGCCAAGGGGCAGCTGGCTGGCCCTCTACGTCGTGACCTTGCCCTTCGTCCTGGCCTCCCTCGCCATCGGGGTCTTCGTGTCCGCCGTGGCCCGCACAACCGCTCAGGCCGTCTTCATCACGGTATTCTTCATCCTGCCCTCCTTTGTTCTCTCAGGGACGATGTTCCCCTACCAGCTCATGCCGGACGGGGTGCGGCAGATCGGCGGGCTCTTGCCTTTGCGCTGGTACCAGATCGCCCTGCGGCGAATTATCGAGCGCGGCGCCGGGTTGGCGGAGGTGGCCGTCCCCCTCCTTGCGCTCTCCGCCATCTTCCTCGTGCTCTTGACAGCTGTCCGACGGCTGGTGAAGCCACGCCTCGGATGAGCGGTGCTCTTCATGCCCAAATGAAGGCGTGTTTAGACTCCGAGCCGGCCGCCCGATATGCTGTGGACATGCCGATACCGCCTAGCCCCCCGACCTGGCGCCGCTTTCCCGCGGTCCCGCTAGCCTTCTTCCTTGTGCTCTTGCCGCTCGGGGCCGCCCCGGCGCGCGCGGACTCTGCGCTCACCTGCGATGCCCTCCCCCCCCTCATGTCGACCTACCTGCAGCACCATG
>DAIOWK010000098.1:0-11021 GCA_036758525.1 Myxococcota bacterium | reverse complement strand
GCCCACGACCATCAACAAGTTCACGGTGCTGCGCGGCCCGACGATCGACAAGAAGTCGCGAGAGCAGTTCGAGATGCGAACACACAAGCGGCTGATCGACATTCTCGATCCGACGCCCCAGACCGTGGACGCGCTCATGAAGCTCGAGCTGGCCGCAGGGGTCGATGTGGAGATCAAGCTGTGACGGCGCCGACGGTCGACGTGGTGACGCTGAGCAACGCCAAGGCGGACACGCTGGCGCTCGATCCGTCGATCTTTGGGGCGGCGGTGAAGCCTCATCTCTTTCACGCAGAAGTCAGGCGCCAGCTGGCGAAACGGCGAGCGGGCACGCACAGCACAAAGAATCGTCACGCCGTCTCCGGGGGTGGCGCAAAGCCGTGGCGGCAGAAGGGGACCGGGCGTGCACGGCAGGGTTCGACCCGTTCGCCCCAGTGGGCGGGCGGGGGGGTGGTCTTCGGGCCGGTGCCGCGTTCCCACGAGCACGTTCTTCCCAAGAAGGTGCGGCGCGCGGCCCTGCGCTCGGCGCTCTCGCTGCGCGCTTCGGAGGAAGCGGTGAGGGTGGTCAGCTCCTTTGAGCTCGACACGATCAAGACCAAGCGGGTGGTCGAGGTCCTGAAGGCGCTCGGCCTCGGGGACGCGAGCGTGCTCGTCGTTCTCGCGGAGCCCAACGCGGCGGTCGAACGCTCGGCGAGAAATCTACCCCGGGTATCGGTGATCCGCGCCGAAGGTCTGAACGTCCACGATGTCCTCCGCCACTCCCATCTGCTGTTTACGCGGGCGGGCCTCGAGCAATTGCAGGAACGACTCCGAGGTGCGGTCGTCACAGGGGGGGAGGCGTGAACCTTCACGACGTGATCCGAAAGCCGCTCGTCACGGAGAAGAGCACGATCGGACGCGAGACGCAGAATCTTGTGACCTTCGCCGTCAACCCGCAGGCGAGCAAGCACGAGATCCGCCGCGCCGTGGAGACGCTGTTCTCGGTCCAGGTGGAAGATGTCCACACCATGCGACAAGCGCGCAAGTCGCGGAGGGTGGGCAAGACGATGGGTCGCAAGCCGGAGTGGAAGAAGGCGATTGTCCGGCTCGCAGAGGGCCAGACGATCGAGTTCTTCGAAGGAGTGTAAGGGGCCGTTATGCCGATCCGGATCTACAAACCGACCTCCGCTGGGCGACGCCAGATGAGCGTCGTGGATCTGTCGGAACTCGCACGCAAGCGGCCCGAGGCCTCGCTGGTCACCGGACGCACGCCCCAGCGGGGCGGCCGGAACACCCACGGCCACACCACGACGCGCTTCCAGGGCGGAGGCCACAAGCGCCTCTACCGACGCATCGACTTCCGCCGCGACAAGCTTGGCATCCCGGCCAGGGTGGCCGCGATCGAGTACGACCCGAACCGCTCCGCGCACATCGCGCTTCTGCACTACGCAGACGGCGAGAAGCGCTACATCCTCGCGCCGATCGGGCTTCAGGTAAACGACTCGGTGTCGGCCGGTCCGGCGGCCGACATCCGCCCGGGCAATGCCCTGCCCCTTGCGAACATCCCGCTCGGCACGGTCGTGCATGCGGTCGAGCTCAAGCCGGGAGGTGGGGCACAGCTCGTGCGCTCTGCGGGTGTCGGGGCGCAGCTCATGGCCCGCGAGGGCGGAATGGCGACGCTGCGCCTGCCCTCCGGTGAGCAGCGCCTGGTGCGCGTGACGTGCATGGCCAGCGTGGGCCAGGTGGGCAATCTCGACCACGAGAACCAGGCGATCGGCAAGGCAGGACGTTCACGCTGGCTTGGCAAGCGGCCCCACAATCGGGGGGTCACGATGAACCCCGTAGACCACCCGATGGGAGGCGGCGAGGGGAAGACCTCGGGCGGGCGTCATCCCTGCACTCCGTGGGGCGTGCCGACCAAGGGGCACAAGACGCGCAGGAACTCGAGCACAGACAAGTTCATCGTGAAGCGACGGGGTAAGAAATAATGGCACGCTCGCTCAAGAAGGGGCCGTACGTCGAGCCGAGTCTGCAGCGCAAAGTGGACAAAGTCTTGCGCTCGGGAACCAAACAGGTGATTCGCACTTGGTCACGCCGCTCCATGGTGACGCCGGAGTTCGTCGGGATGACCTTTCAGGTGCACAACGGAAAGCTCTTCATGCCGGTGTTCGTGACGGAGAACATGGTGGGGCATCGTCTTGGGGAGTTCGCGCCGACACGAAAGTTCACCGGTCATGCCTCGGACCGAAAGGTCAAGAAGGTCTGAGATGGCGGTGCGGGCCTACTTGAAGGGATACCGGGTGAGCGCGCAGAAGGCGAGACTTGTCGCGGACCAGATCCGCGGCAAGCAGGTCGAGGAGGCACTGACTCTGCTTTCGCTCTCCACCAAGCGGGTGGCAAGGCCGATCGCGAAGCTCGTGCGTTCGGCGGTCGCGAACGCCGAAGAGAAGAACAACCGCAACAAAGCGGGGATCGACATCGACAATCTCGTCGTGAGCAAGATTACGGTCGAGGAGGGGCCGAGCGCGTGGCGCGTGATGCCCAGGGCGCAGGGCCGAGCCGCGTGGATTCAACGTCGCTCCAGCCACATCGAAGTGATTTTGGCCGAGAAGTAAAAGAGAGGTTACACGTGGGACAAAAGGTCCATCCCTATGGCTTCCGGCTCGGCACCCTCTATGGGTGGCAGTCGAATTGGTTCGCGGAGCGCCGCTACGCCGAGCAGCTCCACGAGGACATCAAGATCCGGACCTACATCAAGAAGAAGCTCTACCACGCTGGCATTTCGAAGGTCGTGATCGATCGCACCGGCGACAAGCTGGTGGTGAACATCCACACGGCCCGGCCCGGCATCCTGATCGGCAAGCGGGGCGCTGAAGTCGAGACCCTCCGCAAGGAGCTGGCAAAGTTCTCTGCGAAGGAAATCTTCATCAACATCAAGGAGATCCGGAAGGCGGAGCTCGATGCGCAGCTGGTGGCGGAGAACGTGGCGCTTCAGCTCGAACGCCGCGTCGCATTCCGCCGGGCGATGAAGAAGGCCGTGACCTCCACCATGAAGTTTGGAGCCGGTGGCGTTCGCATCGCCTGCGGTGGACGGCTCGGTGGCGCGGAGATGGGACGTCGGGAGTGGTATCGCGAAGGGCGGGTGCCCCTGCACACGCTGCGCGCAGACATCGACTACGGCTTCGCCGAAGCGAAGACCACCTACGGCGTGATTGGCGTGAAGTGCTGGGTGTTCAAGGGAGACGTCGCGGACAAGGAGATGCGCAAGGGCGCCCTGTCGCAGCGCGTCCACGAGGAGCCCCAGAGGTAACGCATGCTCTCGCCCAAGAAGGTCAAGTACAGAAAGCAGCAAAAGGGTCGCAATCGCGGCAAGGCGATGCGCGGCAATCTCCTGGCGTTCGGGGACTTCGGCCTCCAGGCCGTCGGCAATGCGCACCTCACGGCCCGCCAAATCGAAGCGGCCCGGATCGCGATGACGCGCCATGTGAAGCGCGGCGGCAAGGTCTGGATTCGCGTGTTTCCGGACAAGCCGATCACCAAGAAGCCGGCCGAGACCCGCATGGGCAAGGGCAAGGGAAACCCCGAGGAGTGGGTGGCGCCGGTCAAGGCGGGTCGGATGCTCTATGAGATGGAAGGTGTAACCAACAAAGTCGCCCACGAGGCTCTGCGGCTCGCGGCCCACAAGCTGCCTGTGGCCACGCGCGTCGTCGTGCGAGAGGGACACGCGTGAAGCCCAAGGAAGTGCGCGAGCTCTCCGAAGAGGAGCTGCGAGCCAAATCCAAGCAGCTGCGAGACGAGCTCTTCGTTTCACAGGTCAAGCATTCGACGGGACAGCTTGAGGACACGGCCAAACTGCGCCGCCTGCGCCGGGATGTCGCCCGGGTCTCGACGGTGCTCGCGCAGAAGCTCGGAGGGGCGCAGTGAGCAAGCGGGCGGTGAGCAGGACTCTCGTGGGAACGGTCGTGAGCGACAAGATGAACAAGACCGTCGTGGTGCGGGTGGAGCGGCTCTACCTCGAGCCGACCTACGAGAAATATGTGCGCCGCTTTACGAAGTTCATGGCGCACGATGAATCGAACGCATGCCAGATCGGCGACAAGGTGCGCATCGTCGAGCACCGACCGCTGTCCAAGCACAAGCGCTGGAAGGTCCAGGCGAAGCTCGCCGCGGCGGCGCCCCCGCGCGTGGAGATCGGGGAATGATCCAGCCCGAATCGACGCTCGAGGTCGCCGACAACTCAGGCGCCCGCAAGGTAGCTTGCATCCGCGTGCTTGGAGGCTCGCGGCGCAAGTATGCCTCGATTGGCGATGTCATCGTGGTGTCCGTCAAAGACGCCATTCCGAACGGACGCGTGAAGAAGGGTGAGGTCAAGAAGGCGGTGGTCGTGCGTACCCGCAAAGAGGTGGGGCGCTCGGATGGCTCCTACATTCGCTTCGATGACAATGCGGCCGTGCTGATTGACAACCAGCGCGAGCCGATCGGAACCCGCATCTTCGGGCCGGTCGCACGCGAGCTGCGCGCGCGCCGCTTCATGAAAATCATCTCGCTCGCGCCGGAGGTGATTTAGATGGCTGCCCGCCTCCAAGAGCGCTACCGCAAGGAGATCGCGCCGAAACTCTCGCAGGAGTTCGGCTACAAAAACAGTCACCAGGTGCCGCGCGTCGAGAAGGTCGTGGTGAATATCGGTCTTGGGCAGGCCACGCAGAACGCGAAGCTTTTGGAGAAGGCCACCGAGGAGCTGGCGGCCATCGCAGGGCAGAAGCCGCTGGTGCGCAAGGCACGCAAGTCGATCGCGAACTTCAAGCTGCGGGAAGGCCAGGCCATCGGTTGCATGGTGACGCTGCGCGGTGACCGGATGTGGGAGTTCCTCGACCGCCTGATGAACGTGGCGCTGCCACGCGTTCGCGACTTCAAAGGCGTCTCCCCGAAGGCATTTGACGGGCGTGGCAACTTTACGCTCGGCTTGCGCGAGCAAATCATCTTTCCCGAGATCGACTACGACAAGGTCGAGCGAATCACGGGGTTGAACGTCACGGTGTGTACAACGGCGGAGACGGACGCTGAGGGGCGGGCGCTCTTGGCCCACCTTGGCATGCCGTTCCGGGCCTAGGAGAACAGTCGGTGGCGAAGAAATCGCAGGTGGTCCGGGCGAATCGCAAGCCCAAGTTTAAGGTCCGGACCTATCACCGCTGCAAAGTCTGCGGCCGCTCGCGGGGCTACCACCGGCGGTTCGCATTGTGCCGGATCTGTGTACGCAAGTACGCGCTCGAAGGAAAGATTCCGGGCGTCGTGAAGTCAAGCTGGTAGGAGGGGCGATGCTCACCGATCCCATCGGGGACATGCTGACCCGAATCCGAAACGCCGGGCAAGCGCGGCACCGCGACGTGCGCTGTGCCTCGTCAAAGCTCCGCCTCGCGGTGGCCAGGGTGCTGCAACAGGAAGGTTTCCTCGGCGAGGTTCGCGTTGAACCCCACGAGGGCAAGGCCCTCCTCGTGATGGAGGTACGCTACGGCCGCGAGGGTCAGGCTCTGATCGATGGGATCCGTCGCATCTCTCGGCCCGGCCGCCGCGTCTACGTCGGTGCCAAGGAGATCCCGAAGGTTCGCAACGGTCTCGGAGTTGCCGTGCTTTCTACGTCGAAGGGTGTGGTCTCGGGACGCGCGGCCCAGGAGGCGTCGGTCGGCGGCGAACTCCTGTGTGAGGTCTGGTAGTCGTGTCCCGGATCGGGCGCAGGGCAATCGCAATCCCGGCAGGCGTCTCCGTGGAGAACGCCGGGGGGGAGATCCGGGTGAAGGGTCCGAGAGGTGCCCTCGCGCAAGGCATTCCCCACGGGATCTCGGTCGAAGTGGCAGGGGGGCTCGTGCGTTTCGCGCGGGGCGACGATCGCAAGCCGACCCGCGCCCTGCACGGTCTTTCGCGCGCCCTCGTCGCGAACATGGTGAGGGGCGTAACCGAGGGCTTCTCCAAGGTGCTCGACATCGAGGGTGTCGGCTATCGGGCGGAGGTAGACGGAAGCCGGCTGCGCCTCGCCCTCGGCTTCTCACACCCCGTGCTCCTCGAGATTCCGAAAGGTCTCAAGGTTTCGGTCGATCGCAACGTGCGGATCAAGATCGAGGGCATCGACCGCCAGCTGGTGGGCCAATTCTCTGCGGACGTGCGCGCGATCCGTCCCCCCGAGCCCTACAAGGGCAAGGGGATCCGCTACGCCGCCGAGCGAGTGCGCCGCAAGGTGGGCAAGGCAGGGGCCACCTAGTCACGAGATTCGGGCGCTGCACGCGCGGCGCCGCATGGGAACGAGGTCGAAGAGGGGAGATGGAACGAAAGAAACGGAACGCGAAAAAGGGCAACTGGCTCGCGCGCCGGGCACGCGTGCTGCGGACCCTTGGGGACACGAGCCGCGTGCGCCTTACCGTGTACCGCAGCGCCAAGCACATCTACGCGCAGCTCGACGATCCTGTGTCCGGCCGCACGCTGGCCAGCGTCTCGACCCTGAGCTCGGGGGTCCTGCCGGACTCGGGCGGCACGAGCAAGCTTGAGGCGGCCAAGCGCGTCGGTCAGGCCGTGGCGGCGCTGGCCCGAGAAAAGCAGATCGAGAAGGTGGTCTTCAACCGAAACGGATTTCTTTACCACGGGCGCATCAAGGCCCTCGCCGAGGCCGCGCGCGAAGCCGGCCTCCAGTTCTAAGGAAGGTGAATGGCGACCGAGCGTCTCAATCCGAATGATTTCGAGCTGACCGATCGGGTCGTCCACATCAACCGCGTGGCGAAGGTGGTGAAAGGTGGGCGCCGCTTCAGCTTCAGCGCGCTTGTGGTCGTGGGCGATGGTTCTGGCGTCGTGGGCGTAGGCCTCGGCAAGGCAGGGGAGGTGCCCGAGGCGATCCGTAAGGGCGTGGATCGGGCGCGCAAGAATCTCCGGCGCGTACCCCTCGTTGACGGCACGTTGCCCCATGCGGTGATGGGCCGATTCGGCGCGGGGCGGGTACTTCTGCGGCCGGCTTCGCCGGGGACCGGCGTGATTGCCGGAGGTGGCGTGCGTGCGGTCGTGGAATCAGCGGGCGTGCGCGATGTCCTTACCAAGACGCTCGGTACGAACAACCCGCACAACGTGGTGCGCGCAACCCTTGCGGCCCTCGCGATGCTCGCGGAGCCGGTCGAACGCATGCGCGAGCTCGGGCGAGCGACGGTATGACGGCGCAGCGTGCAACGGGACGGGTTCGCGTGAAGCTCGTGCGCAGTGCGATCGGGTACGACCGCGGACAGCGCGCGACTTTGAAGGGCCTCGGCCTTCGTCGGCTGCACCAGACCGTGGAGCTAGCGGACACGCCGGCTGTGCAGGGCATGATCTACAAGGTGAGGCACCTTGTGCGGGTGGAGGGCTAGGGGGATGCTCGATCGGCTGCAGCCGCGTCCCGGCGCACGGCATCGCACCAAGCGGGTGGGCCGCGGGCCGGGCTCTGGACACCGCAAGACTTCAGGCCGTGGCATCAAGGGCCAAGGCAAGCGCTCGGCGGGGCGCGAGACCCCGTTCTGGTTCGAAGGCGGCCAGATGCCCCTCGCGCGGCGTCTTCCGAAGCGCGGCTTCCACAGCCTTCACCCGAAGAAAGTCGAGATCGTGAACGTCGCCGCCCTGGCCGGGTTCGCCGAGGGGGCGGAGGTGGACGCTGCGGCGCTCGCGGCCCGCGGCCTGATCCGCGGGTCGGGGGCGTCTGTGAAGCTGCTCGGCGAGGGCGACGCGCCCCGGGGGCTGCGCGTGCGGCTTCACGGCGTGAGCGCCGGCGCGCGCCAGAAAATCGAACTCGCGGGGGGGACCGTGGAGATCGTCGTTTGACGGGCGGCATCCAGAATATCGGGCGTATCCCGGAGCTGCAGAAGCGGATCCTCTTCACGCTCGCGATGCTCGCGGTCTATCGGGTCGGCTCGCACATCGCGACCCCGGGCATCAATCCCGACGTGATCCAGGAGTTCTTCCGGAATATGCAGGGCTCGGTCTTCGGGCTCTTCAACCTCTTTTCCGGAGGCGCGCTCGAGCAGCTCTCGATCTTTGCTCTCGGCATCATGCCGTATATCAGCGCGTCGATCATCTTCCAGCTCCTCGCCGTCGTCATTCCGCAGATCGAGGCGATCCAGAAGGAGGGTGAGTCAGGCCGCAAGAAAATCGCACAGTGGACGCGCTACGGGACCATCGTGCTCGCGGTCTTCCAGGGGCTCTTGATCTCGATCGCCCTGGAGAACGGGCAGTTCGGCGCCGGGGCCGTTTTGAATCCAGGCTGGGCCTTCCGGCTGATGTCGGTCATCACCCTCGCTTCCGGGACTGCCTTCATCATGTGGCTCGGTGAACAGATCACGGAGCGCGGGATCGGGAACGGTATTTCGCTGGTCATCTTCGCCGGCATCATCGTGCGCATCCCGTCGGCGATAGGTCAGCTCTTTGAGCTGATCCGGACCGATCAGTTCACGCTGATCGAAACGATCGTTCTGGCCGCTCTCATTGTGGTCGTAACGGGCGCGGTCGTGTTCTTCGAGAGAGGGCAGCGGCGGATCCCGATCCAGCACGCCCGCCGCGTGGTGGGACGCCGCGTCACCCAAGGCGGCATGAGCTATTTCCCGCTGCGCGTGAATACCGCGGGGGTGATTCCTCCGATCTTCGCCTCCTCGATCCTGATGTTCCCCCTCACGATCGGGCAGTTCACCCACTCGCCCGCGGTCCAGCAGTTCTTCCAGGACTACCTTCAGTACGGCGGCCTGGTCTACGAATCGGTCTACATCGCCCTCATCATCTTCTTCGCCTACTTCTACACCGCGGTCGTGATCAATCCGATGGATGTGGCCGAGAACATCAAAAAGTTCGGTGGCTATATCCCTGGGATACGACCGGGGAAGAAGACCGCGGAGCACATCGACCGTGTGCTCTCGCGCATCACCCTGATCGGCGCGATCTACGTGGCGGTGGTGTGCGTGCTGCCGACGATTATCTCCCGACGCTTCGGCGTCCCCTTCTACTTTGGCGGCACTGCCCTCCTGATCGTGGTGGGTGTTGCGCTCGACACAATCGGGCAGATCGAGTCCCACCTCGTCTCGCGCCAGTACGAGGGCTTCGTGAAGGGGACCCGGCTGCGAGGGAGGCTTGGCCGGTGAGCCCTGCGCGGCGGCTTTTGCTTCTCGGGCCTCCGGGCGCGGGCAAGGGGACGCAGGCCCAACGCCTGGTAGCCCGCCTTGGCATCCCCCAGATCTCAACGGGCGAGATGCTGCGCGCGGCGCAGGCCGCGGGCACGGAGCTTGGAAGGCAGGTCAAGGCAATCATGGAGCGCGGCGAGCTCGTCCCGGACCCTGTGGTAATCCGCGTGGTGGAGGAGCGGTTTGCCCAGCCGGATGCGCGCAAGGGCTTCATCCTGGACGGCTTCCCGCGCACTCTGGAGCAGGCCAAGGCCCTCGATGCCCTGCTTGGAAGACTCGGTTTGCGTCTCGAGCGCTGCGTGGCGATCCAGGTCGACGAGGACGAGCTCGTGGACCGCCTCCTCAAGCGAAGCCAGCTCGAGCATCGAACGGACGACGACGAGCCCACGATCCGCAAGCGCATGGAGGTCTACCGCGAGCGCACCGCCCCCCTAATTGCCTATTATCAAAGCCGCGGAGCCCTCGCCGAGGTGGACGGTCTCGGCACGGTGGAGGAGGTCGCCCGCCGGATCGACGAGGCGCTGGCGGCGTGATGGGCTTGCTCGGAGACGCAGGACCGATCCCGATCAAAAGCCGGCGCGAGCTCGAATCGATGCGCGCGGCGGCCAGGCACGTGGCAGAGATCCTCATCGAGCTGCGGGAGATGGTTCGACCGGGTGTCACGACCCGTGAGATCGATGAGCGCGCGCGGCGCAGCATTCGGGAACGGCGGGTGGAGTCGTCATTCCTCGGTTACGGACCGCACGGGTTGCCAAAGTACCCGGCGGTGATTTGTCTTTCGGTGAACGAAGAAATCGTGCATGGAATCCCGGGTCCGCGCGAGCTCAAGGAAGGCGACATCCTCGGACTGGATTTTGGCGTTGCCTGGAACGGTTATCACGGCGACTCCGCGGTGACGGTGCCGGTCGGCAGCGTCGACGCCAAGGCGAAGGAGCTCATGGATATCACGCGCGAATCTCTGTACGCGGGGATCGCGCAGATGGTGCCGGGAAAGCGACTCTCAGATATCGGACACGCCGTGCAGCAGTGCGCGGAAGGCGCGGGCTTTTCCGTCGTGCGTCAGTTTGTAGGGCATGGAATCGGGCGCAAGCTGCACGAGACGCCGCAGATTCCGAACTTCGGAGAACCTGGACACGGGCCCCGCCTGCTGGCGGGTATGATTTTTGCGATCGAGCCCATGGTGAATGCAGGGCGACCCGACGTGCGGATGCTGGAGGACGAGTGGACCGCGGTGACGGCAGACGGGTCGCTCTCGGCGCATTTTGAGCACACCGTCTTGATCACCGACCAAGGGCCGGAGATCCTGACGCGGGTGTCTGGTTCGCACTGAGTCGCTGGCACGCCGCGAGAAGCGCGGCTGGGAGAAGTCATGAAGGTTCGGTCGTCGGTCCGGAAGATCTGCGACAAGTGTCGGGTGATCAAGCGCAAGAACGTGGTGCGCGTGATTTGCGAGAACCCGAAGCACAAGCAGCGCCAAGGATAAGGGGCAGGACATGGCACGCATTGCGGGTATCGACCTGCCGCGGAACAAGCGCATTGAGGTGGCGCTCACCTACATCTTCGGGATCGGGCGCACCTCCGCGCGCAAGATCTGCGAAAAGGCGAACGTCGATCTGGATTCAAGGACGGACCAACTCTCTGAGGGCGACGTCATTCGACTGCGCGAGACGATCGAGCGCGACTACAAGGTGGAGGGCGACCTGCGCCGCGAGGTCGCTCAGAACATCAAGCTGTTGATGGACATCGGCTGCTACCGGGGTCTGCGTCACCGCCGCGGTCTCCCGGTTCGGGGGCAGCGAACGCACACCAACGCACGGACCCGAAAGGGTCCGCGCAAGACCGTGGCCGGCAAGAAGAAGGCGCCGACCAAGA
>DAIOWK010000097.1:0-11028 GCA_036758525.1 Myxococcota bacterium | reverse complement strand
CCTAACGGGGATCTGCGGCAGCGACCAAAAGCAGGTGCTCTTGAAGGGACACTTCGACAACCCGATTTCTGGGATCATATCGTTCCCGCACGTGCTCGGACACGAATCGGCTGGCGTCGTCGGAGAGGTCGGAAAGAAGGTAACACGCGTCGGGCGCGGCGATCGCGTCGTGGTAAACCTGTGGCTGTCTTGCGAACCCCGTGGCGTCGAGCCCGTGTGTGCGTCGTGCGCCGCGGGCAACCTTTCCCTCTGCCAGAACTTTGACCGTGGCGCGCTCGCTCCCGGGCTCCACCTCGGAAACTGCAACAACGCGCCGGGCGCCTACGCTCCCCGCGTGGCCCTCCACGAGAGCCAGGTGTTTCGGCTACCCGCAAACGTGAGCTACGAGCAGGCGGTCCTCGCCGATCCGTTCTGTGTGTCGTTCCACGCTGTGCTCAAAGATCCTCCGGAGGGAGACGAACCGACAGTGCTCGTCTACGGAGCGGGCACGATCGGCCTCGCGGCCATCGCGGCGGTCAAGGTCGTGAAGCCGAAGGCGCGCATCATCGCAATTGCCCGCTATTCGCAGCAGGTCGAAGCGGCGCGACGACTCGGCGCAGCCGAGGTCATTACCTCAAGTTCGGGACGCGAGATCATTGACAACGTGGCAACTCTGACAGGCGCACGCCCGTGGCGACCGCGTTGGCATGGCCTACCGATGCTCTCGGGTGGGGTCGACGCGGTCTACGATTCGATCTGTGCGCCGGATACCCTTGAGATCAGCGTTCGCGTCACCCGTCCTCGCGGCATCGTTTCGATCATCGGAGTGGAGGCACCTCGCCGTTTCGAGTGGACACCGATCTACTTCAAGGAGCTCCGGGTTGTGGGATCGAATGCGTTCGGCATCGAAGAATTCGGCGGCGTGCGCAAGCACGCCATGGAGCACTACGTCGACCTCTGCGCCTCGGGTGCGGTCGACCTAGGATTTCTCGTCACACACCGCTACCCGCTCGAAGAGTGGAAGGCGGCGTTCGATACTGCGATCAAGAAAACCACGGGCTGTGTCAAGGTTGCGTTTACCTTCGCAGAAGCCCGAGCTTGATCTGATCAGCGCAAGGCTGCGAGCATCGAGACGACATGCGGCTGCGCGCGCACCCGTACCGCTCCCGGAGCAGAGGCCAGAAGGAATCGCGGCGGACGTTGACCTCTTCCCTGGTTTCATCCCCTTCCTCATTCACCAGCATCCGAGTCCCGGGCGAAGGGACAACACAAAGGAATTCCGCTTCTGGGCATCACGAGATCGCCTCTCGCAGTGGCGAGAGGCGGCTCTGAGAATCCGCCCGCCTCCAAGGTCGATGGCGGTGCGTCTTCGGGATACGCCGCATCTCGACAGCGGGTTACGCCCGGTCCGTTCATTTTTTCAGAATCTCCATGACCGAGCTCTCCATCCCGAGGGGATTAGACTGAAAGGCCGCTCCGGTCAGCACGAGAAGACAAGTTGGCCTCACTTCAAAGTTTCGAAACAGGAATGGCGTGCATTTGCTCCGGTCGCCCTACCAATCTTGAGGTAGTCTAGGCGCTGATGGATTCGATCCAATGGAACCGCGGAAAGCGTGCCCGCTTTGCACGGAAGGAGCGGGCCGGGGACGCGAGTCGCGAGACACGTTGGTCACAGTGGATGGCGGCAGCCCAGCGTGGAGACGCTCGGACCTACGAATCGCTGTTGCGGGAACTGCGACCTTCGCTCCAGGGGTTTGTCCGCCGTCAGATCTCGAATGACGCTGCCGTCGAAGACATCGTGCAGACTGTTCTTCTCTCGTTGCACCGCGCACGACACTCCTATCGGTCCGAGCATCTTTTCGAACCCTGGCTCTGGGCGATCGCGCGCAATGCGCTTACAGATTTCCAACGCAAACGCGCCCGGCGCAACGGTCGTGAAGAGCCACTGCCGGATGAGAATGCGCTCCCGGATGCTTACTTTGGGCCGACGTCTCCGCAGAGTCGAGCCGGGCGCGACCAGGTCGGACTGTCGCGCGATCTCGAGCACGCCCTTTCACGACTCCCCGCGAGTCAGCAAGAGGCCGTCCTCCTGCTTCACATGGAGGGCCTGTCGGTGATCGAAGCGGCGGTTCGCGCCCAGGTGTCTCCCGGGGCGCTCAAGGCACGAGTCCATCGGGCGTATCGAGCCTTGCGCACTCTTCTGGAAGAGGAAGTCCCTTCATGAGCGGTGGGGCGACCGACCAATTGATCGTGGCGCTCGCGCGGGATGCGCGCCCAGTAACGCCCGTCCCTTCCCTGCGCTGGGAGGTCGCGGCGGTCGCGGCTGTCACACTGGCCATCTCTCTTGCGCTTGTCGAAGAGCGCGGGCTTCGCCCGCCGGGCCTTGAGCTTCTCCGGGCGCCGACGCCCTTCGCACTCGTCGCCCTCGGTCTCGCGCTGGCGGGACTCGCCGCGGTTACCGCCTCTCTTGCGTTCGCTCGTCCGGGGCGGGAGCGAACGGGGTGGAGGGCCGTCACGGCAAGCGCTCTCGGTCTCCTTCTCTCCGTGGGGACGGCGTCACTCGTCTTGATGGGCTCGCCACCGGGGGCTGAGGCGGTCTGGGGCGGATGGCTCGAGATTCCCTGCGTTCTCATGAGCCTCACGCTCTCCGTACCGGCCGCCCTGATCGTTACCTATCTCGCGGCCTCCGCTGCCCCGCTTCGTCCGACAGGGACGGCGTTTCTGGCGGCCTGCGGCGCAACCGCACTGGGCACCTTCGCGGGCCACCTCATCTGCCGAACCCCCGGGGCCTGGCACGTCGTCACCACGCATGGCGCAATCCCGCTGGTAGGTGGCCTCCTGGTGGCCGGACCGGTTCTCCGGTTGCTTCAGAGCTGGACGCGGAGCGCCTGAGGCGGCCCTGCTCCCATGGATCGGCCAGCCGTCGCTGTCGGGGGGGTAGGTGCCTGTTCCTGGATCGGATTGTCGGGGCTACCTCTTCGGCCAAGCCCATGCCAGAGGCAGGCGTACCGAACGAAGATGACCCCTTACGTCCGCGCTCACCCCGAGGCCCATCCGAGCGAGGCCGGTCACCCTTCGAGCGAAGTGCGCCCGCGTGCAGGCGCGCTCTTCGAGGTCGAGCGCCTATCGGTGGTGTACCCGGCCTTCAGAGAACAGGGGCCCGTCCCCGTGCTCGAGGACGTGTCCTTCGCCCTGGCGCGCGGTAGCTCCCTTACGCTTGTCGGGTCGTCGGGTTCGGGAAAGTCCACGCTCCTCCGCTGCCTCAACCGCCTCGAAGAATCCACGCGCGGCACGGTTCGCTTCAACGGACGCGACATCCGCGCAATCGATCCACGGGAGCTCCGCCAGCGCGCTGCCCTCGTGATGCAAACTCCCGTATTGTTCGACGGAACAATCCGCGACAACCTTCGCCTGCGACCCATCATAAGCCGTATCGACCCACCGGAAACTCGCCTGGCGAACGCCCTCGAAGAGGTGGGACTCCCCGGCGACTTCCTGGACCGCCGTGCGCAGACGCTCTCCGTTGGGGAGAAGCAGCGGGTTACCATTGCGCGGGCGCTTCTCACGGACCCCGAAGCACTGCTCCTGGATGAGCCCACCTCGGCCCTTGATCCACCGAACGTTGCACTTGTCACCGAGGCGATCTTGCGCCTGCGGCAGACGCGTGGCCTCACCATCGTGGCAGTTACGCACCAGACGGACCTGGTGCGCAAGTTGGGCGGCCATCTCCTCTATCTTGTGCGCGGGAGAGTCCACGCATACACGTGCATAGACGGGGTCGACCCCTCAGCGCTCGCGGACACCCGCTTGCAAGCCTTCCTCGCGGGAGAATCGTCCTCGCGCCTTGAGGCATACGAAAAGTGAGGGAGCGGGTGTGATCGACCTGTCGCCCTCCCAGGTCGGCCTCGCCACGCTCCTCATCGGTATTGTGGTCGCGATCTCCATTGCGCAGGCGCTCCGCCTGGAACGAGATCTTCTGATCGCAAGCGTGCGCACCGTCGCCCAGCTCTACCTGGTGGGCCTCATCCTCGCTGCGGTGTTCGCCGCAGCCCACTGGTATTGGACGATCTTGATTCTGCTCGTCATGATGGGGGTTGCCACGCAGGCGGCTGTCTCCCGCCTCGAAAAGCCGGTCCCTGGCCAGTACGGCATCGCAGCGATCGCGCTCGGAGCCTCCAGTGCGTTCACTCTGGCCTATATCCTCGGCGCCGTCGTGCGTGTCGAGCCCTGGTACACGCCTCAGTACATCATTCCCATCGCTGGGATGATTCTTGGGAACGCGATGACGAGCGCCGCGCTCGCGGGTGATCGACTTCAATCCGATCTTCGCACCCGCTCGAGCGAGGTCGAGGCGATGCTTGCTCTCGGATTCTCGGGACGAGAGGCGGTGCAACCGATGATGCGCACCGCCTTGCGGGCGGCAATGATCCCGACGGTGAGCGGTATGATGACCGTCGGGCTCGTGCAGCTTCCAGGGATGATGACGGGCCAGATCCTCGCGGGCTCTTCGCCCTTGCTGGCGATCAAGTACCAAGTGATGATCATCTTTGCCCTGGCGGCGGCTACAGCCCTCGCTTCGCTGCTCTTCGTCCGGCTCGCCGCGAGGCGCTATCTCACGGGGGCCCATCAGCTGCGTCGCTATCTCTTGTAGGGACCTGTAACGGGCGACACGGAGCAAGACGTTCCCGCCCGGCACGCTGCCTCTCAACCACGGCTTCGCTCGGCGGTAATGGCGGGTCCTTTGATCCGGTCGTCCCGACCTCCCGATCCTGGCAGCTTCGTGTCTTCGCGAGTGGGGGCCGCCCCCTTTGTCCGCAGAGCTGAATCCGGCAATTCGAGTGGCGCCCCGGTGACGGGAAGGTGACTCGGCGCCTCAAGCCTCCTCGCTCCGTCCGGCAGATGCAACACGCGTTGCCTTCCGCGCCCGAGGCCTAGCCGATCGCCTTCGAGCCCGGTTTCCCCCGCCCTTGGAATCGAGCGCTCCGCCCCGCGAAAGGAGGGATGGGCTCTCGCCTTGGCACGGTTGCCAAGTGGAGCCGCGAGGCGAATCTTTCATGGAATGCTGCCCCGGAAGCTTCCGAGCGGAACAAAACATCCCTCCCACGCGATTCAGGTCTCTCCTCTTCTTCTGGAGCTTGCCGAGTGCAAGCCGGCCGCGGCTCTCGAACGACTCCGAAGTGGTCTCGAAGGACTCTCCGAGGAGGAGGCCGCGTCCCGACTCGAGCAGCACGGTCCCAACACCGTGGCCACGGACGAACACCACGGACGCTTCCGCTTGTTCCTCCGCGCCTGCCTTAACCCTCTCGTCCTGCTCCTCGCCGCACTCGCAACGGTTTCCGCCGCCACGGGCGATGCCCGTGCCGCTGCGGTCATGTCGGTCATGATCGCGCTCGGAGTCGGTCTGCGATTCTCCCAGGAGGCCAGGGCCACCGCCGCCGCCGAGAAGCTACGTGCCATGATTCGAGTCACAGCCACCGTTGTGCGTGGCGGCGAATCCCGGGAAGAGCCCCTTGCCCACCTGGTTCCCGGAGACATCGTCCATCTCTGCGCCGGCGACATGATTCCCGCAGACGTCCGTATCCTGGCCTGCCGCGATCTCTTCGTGATCCAAGCGAGCCTCACAGGCGAGTCTTTGCCCGTTGAGAAATATGACCATCCCACGAACCACACGAACAGCGACGCTCTCGGACACAGCACACTCTGCTTTCTCGGCACCTCTGTCGAAACGGGAACCGCCACTGCCTTGGTCATCGAAACCGGGCCCCGAACCTACCTCGGCACAATCGCCAGCAGTCTCGCCGGCGAGCCCGTCCAAACAAGCTTCGACCAGGGTGTTTCGCGCTTTACCTGGCTCATGATCCGGTTCATCTCGATCATGGTGCCACTCGTATTCGTGATCAACGGACTCACGAAGCACGACTGGAAGGAGGCATTCTTCTTCGCGATGGCCGTCGCCGTCGGCCTTACGCCCGAGATGCTGCCCATGATCGTCAGTGTATGTCTCTCCCGCGGCGCCATGGCGATGTCGAACAAGAAAGTCATCGTAAAGCGCCTTCACTCGATCCAAAACCTCGGTGCCATGGATGTACTCTGTACGGACAAGACCGGTACCTTGACCCAGGATCACGTGATCCTTCAACGTCACTGCGACGTGGCCGGCAACGACGATGATCGCGTGCTCGTCCTCGCGTATCTCAACAGCTACTTTCAGACCGGTCTCAAGAATGTTCTTGATCGCGCGGTGCTTGAACACCGCGAGCAGCATCGCGAGGTCGTTGTCCCGGAATCTCGCAAGATCGACGAAATTCCATTCGACTTCTCCCGCCGCCTGATGTCGGTCGTCATAGAAACACACGACCAGATGCACCGTCTCATCTGCAAGGGCGCCCCGGAGGAAATCTTCAAGCGCTGCAGCCATTTCGAGCTCGACGATCAAACCGAGCCCATCACGGACATCCTCATTCAGGATCTTCGGGAAGAGCACGAGGCACTAAGCCGCGACGGCTTCCGGGTGCTCGCCCTCGCGTATCGCGACTTTTCTCCTCGACCAAGCTACTCCAAACAGGACGAAGTCGACCTCGTGCTCGCGGGGTATGTGGCGTTCCTCGACCCACCGAAGGAGACGGCGCTTGAAGCCGTCGCCGCGCTTGGCGCGCACGGCGTATCCGTGAAGATCCTGACGGGTGACAATGAATTGGTGAGCCGGACCATCTGCCGACAGGTTGGGATCGAAACCAGCGAAGTCCTTCTTGGAAACCAGCTGGACGCGATGTCCGATGCCGAGCTGGGTGTAGCCGCTGAGAAGGCGACACTTCTCGCGCGTCTTACACCGGGCCATAAGCAACGTGTCATCAGCGCTCTGCAGCAGCGCAACCACGTCGTCGGATTTCTCGGGGACGGAATCAACGACTCGCCAGCGCTCCACGTCTCGGACGTCGGGATCTCCGTGGATACGGGCGTCGATGTGGCAAAGGAAGCTGCAGACATCATTCTCTTAGAGAAGAGCCTGACGGTGGTGAGTGACGGCATGATGGAAGGACGCAAGGTATTTTGCAACATCCTGAAATACGTCCGGATGGGGGCGAGTTCCAACTTTGGAAACATGTTCAGCGTGCTTGGTGCGAGCATCTTTCTGCCTTTCGTACCGATGGCGCCGCTCCAGATTCTCACCAACAATCTTCTCTACGACTTCTCGCAGGTCCCGATCCCGACAGACGACGTGGATCCGGAACTGATCGCCGCGCCGCGGCCGTGGTCGATGCGCGAACTCACGCGCTTCATTCTATTTATCGGTCCCTGCAGCTCCATCTTCGACTATTCGACCTATTTCATCATGCTCTATGTCTTCGACTGCTGGGACCCAAGCCGCGCTTCACTCTTCCAGACGGGCTGGTTCGTGGAGTCGCTTCTCACCCAAACGCTGATCATCCATGTGATTCGGACAAATCGGATCCCGTTTCTGCAGAGTCGCGCGAGTGCGCCCCTCGTCGCAACCACGGTCGGGATCATCTTGTTTGGCATGTGGCTCCCCTTTTCCCCCCTGGCACCCGCGCTTGGCTTTTCGCGCCTTCCGGGCCAATACTGGCCACTTCTGGCTGCGACACTGCTGGCGTACGTGCTGCTCACACAGGGGGTAAAGACCTGGCTCCTCCATCGACGCTGGATTAACTGAGCTCGCCGGAGACCTCTCCGTACGATCCTCTGAAGGGCGACGCTCGAGAGGTGCGTTCAGCGGTCGAGGGATGGCTTATCATCGCGCGGGCGGAGAGGCGCAGGTGGGCTCCGACGCTCTGATCGATCGAGGAAGCGTGGCCTGACCGGGCTCCCCACCTGAGCGGTTGAGCCAGCGGAAGGCAAGCTGCCGAGCACGAGCCCAAAAGAATACACCGGGATCAGCCCCGGCGAGAAGCGTCGCGACTTCAAGGGAGCCGAACGGGTGACGCAAATCGACGTCGACGTTTGCGTCGTCGGAGCTGGCTATGCCGGCCTCACCGCTGCCCGACGCCTCGTAGCAGCCGGACAAACGGCCGTTGTCCTCGAAGCGCGTGACCGCGTGGGGGGCCGCGTCTGGACCCAGCAGACGCCAGAAGGGATTCCCTTCGACGTGGGCGGGACATGGCTTGGGCCCGGCCAGGACGCCGCATACGCGCTCGCACACGAGATGGGTGTCCGCACCTACCGGACGTGGACAAAAGGAGATCATGTTCTCGTGACCGCTGGCGGCGTGCGTCGCTACCGTGGCCTGGTCCCGCCCATAAACCCGATTGCCCTTGCGGGCCTCGCGCTCGGTATGGCGAGGCTAAACGCGATGGCTCGGCGTGTTCCGATCGACGAACCCTGGACTGCCGCGCGCGCTGCGACGTGGGACGCCAAAACGATCGGCGACTGGCTCGAAAACGCGTTTCATGTTCCTGGCAAACAGGCGCGCGCGCTCCTCAGCGCGTCGATGCGGGGGCTTTTCACCTCCGATCCCTCGGAAGTGTCGCTCCTGCACGCGCTGTATCTCATCCGATCCGCGGGGAGCCTCGAGCGCTTGCTTTCGGTCGAAGGGGGCTACCAGCAGGACCAGTTCGAGGGTGGGTCTCAGGAGATGGCCAACCGGATGGCCGCGGAGCTTGCAGACAGGGTCCACACGTGGTGCCCCGTGCGCGATATCGTCCAGGCGCCGAGCGGCGTCCGCGTGTATGGAGGCGACATTCTCGTTCGGGCGAGGCGTGCTCTCGTCACGATCCCGCCGGCCCTGGCCGCGTCCCTTCGATATGACCCGCCGCTCCCGGCGGAGCGCGCCTTGTTTCTGCAGCGGGTGCCCTGCGGTTCGGTCGTCAAGATTGCGCTCATCTATGAGGAGCCGTTCTGGCGAAGCGAGGGCCTTCGCGGTGAGTCGGTCGCTCTTGGTTCGCCGATTGAGAGCACCCTGGACGCATCGCCCTCGATCGGGCGTCCCGGGGTGATGGCCGCCTTTTCCTTCGGTCCCTTGGCCCGTAAGTTCGCGACACTTTCAGGCAGCGAGAGGCGTCGCATCGTGATCGATAGTCTTGTCGAGCGTTTCGGTGCAAGGGCGGCGACACCCATCCACTACCACGAACTGGACTGGGCCGAGGAGGCATGGACCCGCGGTTGCTACCTCGCGCATATGCCGCCGGGCGTCCTCACCCAATTCGGCCGTCACCTGCGCGAGCCGGTCGGGCGCATTCACTGGGCCGGCACGGAGACTGCGACCATTTCCCATGGCACCATCGACGGGGCGATCCGTTCCGGAGAACGGGCAGCGGCCGAGCTGCTCATCGCCGGAGCCCAAGAACCCTAACCACTTCTCCGGATGGATTTCGGCCGAGGAGTCGTGGCCAAAAGCTCGCGACTCGTCTGCGCCTGCTTCGACCCGATGGAGCTTCGGAAGGACGAGGGGGTTGCAGCGCGGCCAGGCTTCTCACGTGGTCCAGAAGCGCCAAGCGAGAGGCACCTGCGACAGAGCGCGGCTCGCTCGGGCATACTGCGCCCGTGCCTCGTCGCGTTGCCCTGATCGCGGCCTGCGTGGCTGCGCTGCTGATCCTGCCCGGGCTCGGCCAGACGCCCCTCGTCGACTGGGATGAAAGCATCTACGCGGCGGTGTCTTTGGGCGTTTTGCAGAACGGACCCTTCCATCTCGAGTGGAATGGTGAGCGCTACGACCGCAAGCCCCCGCTCCTGTTCTGGGCGATGGCCCTGTCCTACCGGTTTCTTGGGGTGGGTGAGGCGGCGGCGCGTGTTCCTTCGGCGCTAGCCGGTGTCGCCACGGTGGGCCTTGCGGCCTGGGTCGCGGCGCGGCGCGCTGGACTTCTGGCGGGCCTTGCAGCGCCTGCTTTGCTCCTGGGCTCGGAGCTCTTCCTTGAGCGTGGCGGCCGGCGTGCCTGCACCGACGCACTCGTCATCGCATTCACGGTCTTGGCGCTTGCGTTCGCTCAGTCCGACGCAAGACGCGGCCGGCATCTGGTGGGGGCCGGCGGGGCGGTCGGGCTCGCGATCCTCTCGAAGGGGGTAGTGGGCCTGCTCGCCCCCTTCGCACTTTGGCTTGCCGGTGTCGCCGGTCGTGATCGAGAGCAAAGGCGAAGTGCTCTTACGATCGGCACTATTGGCCTCGTCTGTGCTTCTCCATGGTACGCGTTCCAAACCGTCACCGATGGGAATGCATTCCTTGCAACCCATTTCGGGCACGAAATCGCAAGCCGGCTGCTGCACCCCATCCATGGAACCGGCGCTCCGTGGTGGTATCCCCTGTGGGTGCTCTGGAGTGGAGGAGGTCCATGGGTGGTGCTTGCGTTCGGAGCGGCGATCCTCTCGGGGCTCAGCGATCGGTCACGGCGCACCGCAACAGCGCCGTGGCTCATGGCAGCCCTGGTCGTGCTCATCGTTTCGATGGCGATGCAAACCAAGCTGCCCTGGTATCCCCTTGCGGTGTTACCGATGCTCGCGGTGTCCGGCAGCATCGCATTGGGCGGCGCGTTCATGACCGAACACCCCAAAGCGACAGCGGCCTTCCGCGCAGGATTGGTCCTCCTTGCCCTCGCCACGCTTTCGACGGCAGGTAGGGCGCGGCAGGACGTGCTGGCGGGCGAGCGCGAGTTCGAGGATTTCCGGCGCTTCGGAACTCACGTCGCTGCGAGCGTTGCTGAAGAGCCGTTTCTTGGCGCAACCGAAGAGCACCCGAGTCTCGTTTTCTACGCCGGGCGCCCGATCCGGACGTTCGGGGCCGACGAGCTCGATCGGCTCTTGCTCGACCCGAAGGCCCTGCCGCGCGCCGGTCTCGTGCCTTCGGAACACGCTACCGCATTGCTTGCCGCGGGTGCGGTCGACCTGGGACGCCTGGGGGATCGGGTTCTCGTACGGCGCCGCGGCTCCTAGCAGATCTCCCTTCCGTGCGGTGCGCACGTCGGTCTTGGTTTCTTCGACCGGAGGTGGAGCGTGCGACGTCTGGAGCGGGGCAATGGAGAGGGACTATCGTCCGCCCGGTCGGCACGGCCTAGCCCAACTTCCGCAGTTGGAGGGGTCGACTCTCGGTATTCCGCATAGTTA
>DAIOWK010000096.1:0-11042 GCA_036758525.1 Myxococcota bacterium | reverse complement strand
AGCCGCAGGTGGCCTCGGTTCCCGGCGAGTATGCCAAGGTCGCCAAGCAGCTGGGGAGCCTGCGGCCGGTTCTCGAGGCCGGGCGGCGCTACCGCCAGGTGGTGTTGGAGATCGAGGGCTCGCGCGACCTGCTCTCCGAGTCCGATCCCGAGCTGCGCGAGATGGCGCGGGCGGACGTGGAGCGCCTCACGCGCGAACGCGAGGCGCTCGAGGCGGAGATTCGCGCGCTTCTGCTGCCCAAGGATCCGAACGACGACAAGGACGTCATCCTGGAAATCCGCGCCGGTGCGGGCGGCGAGGAGGCCGCGCTCTTCGCCGCAGAGCTCTTCCGCATGTACAGCCGCTATGCCGAGTCGCAGGGTTGGAAGGTCGAGCCGCTCTCGCTTTCCGAGACCGGTCCGGGCGGGCTCAAGGAGGCGATTGCCAGCGTGAGCGGCGAGCGCGTGTTCAGCCGGCTCAAGCACGAGCGCGGCGTACACCGCGTCCAGCGCGTTCCCGCCACCGAATCGGCCGGGCGCATCCACACCTCGACCGTCACGGTGGCGGTGCTGCCCGAGGCGGAGGAGGTGGACGTGCAGATCGATCCGAAGGATCTGCGGGTCGACGTGTTTCGCTCTTCGGGGCCTGGGGGCCAGAGTGTCAACACCACCGACTCGGCGGTGCGCATCACCCACCTGCCCACCGGCCTCGTGGTGCAGTGTCAGGATGAAAAATCGCAGCACAAGAACAAAGCCCGGGCGCTCAAGATCCTGCGCGCCCGCCTCTTGGAGGCCGAGCAAGAAAAGAAGGCCCTCGAGCGTGCGAGCGACCGGCGCGCCCAGGTGGGAACGGGCGACCGCAGCGAACGCATCCGTACCTACAATTTTCCCCAGTCGCGGGTCACCGATCACCGCGCCGGGGTCACGCTGCACCGGCTCGAGAGCACTCTCGAGGGAGGTCTCGACGAGCTGCTCGACGCGGTGCGGGCGCACTTCGATGCCGAGGCAGCCCGCGAGGAGACCCGGTGACGGCTCCCGCTGCGGCCGAGAGGACCTGGACGGTGCTTGCGCTCTTGCGCTGGACGACGCAGCACTTCGGCGCGCAGGGGATCGAAACTCCGCGTCTCGACGCAGAGTGTCTCCTGGCCCACGCCCTAGGGGCGGACCGGCTGCGCCTCTACCTCGACTTCGACAAGCCGGTCCAGCCCGCCGAGCGTGCGATCTTTCGTGATCTGGTTCGGCGCCGCGGGAGCGAGAGAGTCCCCGTCTCCCAACTCACCGGGTACCGGGAGTTCTGGTCGCTGCCCTTGCGTGTCACGCGGGACGTGCTGACGCCACGGCCGGAAAGCGAAACGCTCGTCAGTGTGGCCCTCGAGCTTCTCGCGGGACGGGATGGCGAGGTGCGGGTGCTCGACCTTGGGACGGGCTCCGGCGCGATCGCCCTGGCGCTGGCGCATGAGCGGGAGAAGGCGCGGCTTTTCGCCACCGACGTCTCGGCGGAGGCGCTCGCGGTGGCGCGGACCAACGCGCAGGCACTCGGGCTCTCCGCGCGCGTCGAGTTCGCCTACGGCCCTCTCTTCGAGCCGGTGGACGGTCAGCGCTTCGATCTCCTTGTCTCGAATCCTCCCTACCTCGCGGAACACGAATCGAAGGCGCTCCCCCCTGAGCTCGCCCATGAGCCCCCGGGCGCCCTTTTTGCTGGGCCCGACGGCTATGCCGTGCTCCGACCCCTGGTCGCGCAGGCCCCGGGATATCTCCGGCCCGGCGGCGCCTTGGCGGTCGAGGTGGCGCCGGCACAGGCCGAGACGGTCGCGGCCTTTTGCACGAAGGCCGGACTGGAGCGGGTCGCGATCCAGCCTGATCTTGCGGGGCGCCCGCGCGTCGTGTCGGCGCGCATGCGGGAGGACGCCTAGGTGGATCGCATCGTGGTTCACGGCGGCGCGCGCCTCGAAGGGACGGTCACGGTCTCGGGCTCCAAGAATTCGACGCTCGCACTGATGGCCTCTGCGCTCCTCGCCGAGGGCGAGACCGTACTGCACAACGTGCCGCGCGTACGCGACGTGGACACCATGCTCCAGATCCTTGGCGCACTCGGCGCGCGCGCACGCTGGGATGAGAAGGATGCGCACACGCTGCGCATCGCAGGGCGCGTAACCAAGCCCGAGGCACCCTACGACCTCGTGCGCAAGATGCGTGCGTCGTTCCTCGTGCTCGGACCGCTGGTGGCCCGCTTTGGCGCGGGCCGGGTCTCGGAGCCCGGGGGCTGTGCGATCGGTGTGCGTCCCGTGGACCAGCACTTGAAGGGTCTCGAGGCGCTGGGCGCGTGCGTGCGTCTGGACCACGGCTATGTCGAGGCCACAAGCGATGGGCTCCAAGGTGCCCGAGTTGTCTTCGATCTCAACACCGTGAACGGTACCCAGAATGTGCTCATGGCAGCGACGCTGGCGCAGGGTGAGAGCGTGCTCGAAAACGCCGCGCGCGAGCCCGAGGTGATCGAACTGGCGCGTGCGCTCGTCGCCATGGGCGCACAGATCCAGGGGGCCGGCACCGACCGCATCGTGGTGCGCGGGGTGCCAGGGCTGCGCGGCATTACGCACCGGGTCGCCGGCGACCGGATCGAGGCGGGAACGCTTCTGGCCGCGGGGGTCATCACACGGGGCGACGTGACGGTCGAGGGCGTCGAACCGGAAGCGCTCGAAACAACACTCGAGAAGCTGCGCGAGACCGGGGCGCTGGTGGAGGTCGGGAGCGAGCGCATCCGCGTACGCGCAGAGGGCGCTCCGCGCGCGATTCGTGTCGTGACGGCTCCCTATCCCGGCCTCGCTACGGACATGCAGGCCCAGCTCATGGCGGTCTTGACACTCGCCCAAGGATCAAGCGTCGTGACCGAAACAGTCTTCGAAAATCGCTTCATGCACGTGCCCGAGCTGCAGCGCATGGGCGCGGACATCGCGCTCGACGGACGCTCCGCCCACGTGCGCGGAGTGACTTCGCTCTCGGCGGCACCGGTCATGGCGACGGACCTGCGCGCCTCGGCCGGGCTGATCGTGGCGGCGCTGGCCGCCGAGGGGGATACGACAGTGAACCGGGTCTATCACATCGACCGTGGATACGAACGCATCGAGGAAAAGCTCCGGAGCCTCGGTGCGGAGATCCGCCGGGAGGCGTAGAGCAACATGGCGAGCCGAGCCCAAGACAAGCAGCCCATGCCGATCCTTTCCACCTCGGAGAGCGGGTTCGAGGCCGCATTCCGGCGTTTCGTGCACCGGCATGCGGAGCGCGACGAGGCGGTCGAAAAGACCGCGCGCAAGATCGTCGAGCGCGTGCGGGACGGCGGAGACCGTGATCTCTTGGCGCTCGTGCGCAAGCACGACAGCCCGAAGGTCCAAGCCCTTGAGGTCATGCGAGACGAGTGGGATGCGGGCGTCGAACGGGTGAATCCCGCCGACCGCGCCGCCCTTGGCAAGGCCGCGATGCGCGTGCGGGACTTCCACCGCCGGCGCATCCCTTCGAGCTGGGAGATCCGAGAAGAGGGCGGGGCGCTGCTCGGTCAGCGTGTGCGTCCCCTGGCGCGGGTGGGCATCTACGTACCAGGAGGCAAGGCTATCTACCCGTCGAGCGTGATTATGAATGCCGTGCCGGCCTCCGTCGTTGAGGTGCCGGAGATCATCATGGCGAGTCCGCCCGGCCCGGACGGGAGGCTCTCGCCGGAGGTGCTGATGGCCGCACGCGTGGCCGGCGTGCACCGCGTGTTCAAGATGGGCGGCGCCCACGCGATCGCCGCGCTCGCCTACGGCACCGAAAGCGTGCCGCGTGTCGACAAGATCGTTGGACCCGGGAATGTCTATGTCGCTGCCGCCAAGCGCGCCGTGTTTGGCGAGGTCGACATCGACAGCGAGGCGGGGCCGAGCGAGGTCCTGATCCTCGCCGACCGCACGGCGACCCCTGCCTGGATCGCGGCGGATCTGGTCTCCCAGGCCGAGCACGATGAACTCGCCTGCGCGCTGCTCGTGACTCCCACCAAGGCGCTGGCGCTGCGCGTGCAGGAACAGGTCGCAAAGCAGCTCCGCACACTCGACCGGGCGAAAATCGCGGCCGAGGCATTGGCGTCCCACGGCGCGATCATCGTCACCCGTGACCTCGAAGAGGCGATCGCGATCGCCAACCGATACGCACCCGAACACATGGTGCTCGCACTCGACAGCGCGGACCTCGTGTTGAAACGGATCGTCAACGTGGGGGCCATCTTCCTCGGCCACTACACCCCGGTATCGGTGGGTGACTATCTGGCGGGCCCGAACCATGTGCTCCCCACCGGCGGCACGGCGCGGTTCTTCTCGCCGCTCGGGGTGGAAGACTTCATGAAACGGATGAGCTTTGTGCGCTTCGAGCCGGCGAAGCTGCGCGAGCTCGGCGCCGACGTGATCCGGCTCTCGGAGCTCGAAGGTCTCACGGGACACGGGCGGGCCGTCGAGCTTCGCCTGCAGAAGATTCGTCGTGCGCGTCGCGAGCGCGAAGCCGCACGCGAGGCGGAGGCCGAGCTGTGACCCGATCGCGCAGCGCGCGGCTTGAGCGCAAGACCCGGGAAACCCAGATCGAGCTTGAGCTTGAGCTCGATGGAAGCGGTGCCTACGAGGTGTCGACCGGCATTGCATTCTTCGACCACATGCTCCAGTCGTTCGCCAAGCACGCGCTGTTCGACCTGCGGCTTACGGCGAAGGGCGATCTCGCGGTCGATGCGCACCACACCGTGGAGGACGTTGGCATCGTCCTGGGCCAGGCGTTGCGCGAAGCGCTGGGTAGCGCCGAAGGCATCCGGCGCTACGGCTCCTTCGTTCTGCCCATGGCAGAGGCGAAGGTCGAGGTCGCCGTCGACGTGTCCAACCGGCCCTACCTCGTCTACCGCGTGAGCCTCGCGAACGATCGAATCGGTGGCTTCGATGTCTCCCTCGTCGAAGACTTCTTGTATGCGTTCTCCCAGCATGCGGGCCTCGATTTGCACGTGGAGCTGCGGTACGGGAAGAGCCCGCACCACGTGGTCGAGGCCATCTTCAAAGGCTTGGCCCGTGCCCTGCGCAGCGCCCTGGAGATCGACCCTCGCGTGCGGGGCCTGCCGACGGTGAAGGGTGCCCTGTGACCGCAGTTCCCAACATTGCGGTCGTCGACTACGGCTTCGGCAACCTGCGGAGCGTCGCCAAGGCGCTGGCCCGCTCTGGACTTTCTCCCGAGGTGACCGGAGACGCCGCCGTGGTCGCGCGCGCCGATGGCGTGGTGTTGCCGGGGGTCGGTGCGTTCGCCGATGCCGCCGCCTGTCTGGCAGCGAAGGGGCTCGACGACGCCGTGCGGAGTTCGATCGAAGCTGGTCGACCCTACCTCGGGCTGTGTCTTGGTCTTCAGCTCCTGTTTGAGGAGAGTGACGAGCATGGGACGACCCGGGGATTCGGGCTGCTGCGAGGTCGGATCGAGCGCTTCCCGGCTCACGATGGCACGGGTGCGCCCTTGCGCGTCCCGCACATCGGATGGAACTCGGTACGCTTCGCGGGAAACCATCCCATGCTCGCTCGCTTGCTGAAGGAAGATCAGTACTATTTCGTGCACTCCTACCGACCGGTAGCGGTGGACCCCGCGTTCGTCGTGGGTCTCACCGACTACGGCGGCGAGTTCGCCGCCGCGGTTGCGACGGAGAGGATCTTCGCCGTGCAGTTCCATCCCGAGAAGAGCCAGTGGGCGGGCAAGCGCTTGCTGGATGCGTATGCGGCGTGGGTCACTTCGTGCCGCTGACGCGGAGGGTCCTGGCACTCGCCCCTGTGCTTGGCGGATTGGTTTGGCTCAGCTGCGCAGCGCCACTGCGCGAGCAGCGGGTGTACCCGGCGCTTCAGGAACGGCACTTCGAGCTACACAAGCTCGCTGTGGCGCCGTTCCAGGCGGGCCGGACGGTGATTCGCGCGTCGGATCGACAACCGGTGGATCCTGCCGCTGCCGCCCTCGTCTCCAAGCAGGTGACCGAGGCGCTGCGCGCACGCGGCATCGAGGTGGTCGCGCCCGACGAGCTGCGCACGGCCGCCGACCCTGCCGCCTCACCCACAGACACCCTCGACCCGGCCCGCTTGGTTTCGGTGGCGAGCCAGCAGTTTGGCGCGGACGCCGTGCTGATCGGAACCGTGTCGCGCTGGCGCGCGCGCGTCGGCGAAAACCTCGGGGCCTCGCGGGCGGCCGGCGTAGGCTTCGAGGTGACCCTGCTGCGTACCCCGGACGGAGCAAAGCTCTGGTCCGCGGTCTTCGACGAAACCCAGCTGCCAATCACGGACAATTTCTTCAACGTCTTCCGCTACCCTGGCGGCGGCACACGTTGGCTCACGGCCGAGGAGCTCTCACAATGGGGCGCGAGCGAGGTGGCGCAGGCGCTGCCCACGAGCTCGTGAGTCCTGGCCGGTTCTCGCCCCCCATGCCTTCTGTCTGCGGGTTCGAGCTAATTCCCGCGATCGATCTCTTGGAGGGGCGCTGCGTTCGCCTTTCCCAGGGCCGTTATGACGCTGCGACGGTTTACAGCGACGATCCCGGGGCTGTGGCGGCGCGCTTCGCGGCTCACCCCATCCGCCACCTCCACGTGGTCGATCTGGACGGCGCCCGCACCGGACGCCCCGGCAATCGCGAGGCGATTCAGGCGATCCTCACCGCGGCGCCCGGCGTGTCGGTGCAGCTCGGCGGAGGATTGCGTTCGCTTGCCGCCGTCGAGGACGCGTTCGGGCTCGGTGTGGACCGCGTGGTCTTCGGTACTGTGGCGGTGCGCGAGCCGGCCCTGCTTCGCGAGTGCGCCCGGCGCTATCCCGGCCGCGTGGTCGTGGGAATCGACGCGCGCGAGGGGCGTGTCTCGGTCGAAGGCTGGACCGAGATGAGCGAGCTTTCGGCGCTCGAACTCGCCCGGGAGTTCGAGGATGCGGGAGTGGCGGCGATCGTTTACACGGACATCGCGCGGGACGGCATGCTCGTGGGTCCAAATCTCGAGGCCACGGCCGCTCTCGCCGAGACCGTGGCGCTCCCGGTCCTTGCGTCTGGCGGCGTTTCGTCCATGGACGATCTGCGCCGTGCGGCGGAACTCAAGAAGCGCGGCGTGGCGGGAATCATCGTCGGCCGCGCGCTCTACACCGGCGCGCTCGAGCTGGGTCGCGCCCTGGAGATCATCGCGTGCTGCTAAAGCGCATCATTCCCTGCCTCGACGTAGACAAGGGACGCGTGGTGAAGGGCGTCCGTTACGTCGATCACGTCGACGCCGGAGACCCGGTGGAGGTGGCGCAGCTCTACGACGCTGAGGAAGCCGATGAGATCACGTTTCTCGACATCACCGCGGCCTCTGAAGGTCGGCGCATTTTGCTCGACGTGGTCGCACGCACGGCAGAGCACGTCTTCATGCCGCTCACCGTGGGCGGTGGCGTGCGCTCGCTCCAGGATGTTCGCGATCTGCTGAATGCGGGTGCCGACAAGGTCTCGATTATGACCGCCGCGGTAGAGAATCCCGACCTCGTGGCGGACGCAGCGGCGAAGATCGGAAGCGCCAATCTCGTGGTGGCAATCGATGCCAGGGCCCGCGCAGAGGGCGCGGGCTGGGAGGTGTGCACACACGGGGGCCGACGGCCCACTGGGATCGACGCCGTGGCCTGGGCCCGCCGCATGGCCGAAGCGGGCGCGGGAGAGATTCTCCTCACCAGTATGGATCGGGACGGAACGCGCGGCGGCTATGACCTCCCTTTTGTACGGAGCGTGGCCGACGCAGTGCCCATTCCCGTGATCGCGTCCGGGGGGGGAGGAACGAGCGAAGACCTTGCGGCCGCACTCGACGATGGCCCGGCGGGCGGGCACGCCCAAGCCGCCCTTGCGGCGTCGATCTTCCACTTTCGCGAGCTCACCGTCCGCCAGGTCAAGCGCCGTCTCTTGGAACTCGGGATCCCCGTGCGGCCACCTTCGGTTGATGCCCCAAGGGCCGTACGCTAGGATGCAACCCTCTTGTGTCGGTGCCGGTTAACTGATTGAAGCGATTGGATTTTTCGGCTATCCGGGGTGCTCGTCCTGCGGTTGCGGCGGGGTTGCGGGCGAGCGGCAGCAAGGCGGCAGAGATCGACACGGATGACCTTCTCGGGCCACTTACCAGTGGCCGGGTGCGCTTGGTCTAGGGCCAGGGCGCGCAAGAGATCGCGGCCGGAGGAAGCTAGGTGCCCGTTGTCAAGGTCAAGGAGAACGAGTCCTTCGAGCAGGCAATGAAGCGGTTCAAGAAGCAGTGCGAGAAGGCCGGCATCCTGACCGAGCTGCGGCGCCGTGAGTTCTACGACAAGCCCAGCGTACGCAAGAAGAAGAAGGCAGCAGCAGCGCGCAAGCGGGCCCTGAAGAAGCTGAAGCGGATGGCGCGCTAGTCGCGCGGGCCGGGGGGACGCAAGGTGGGCCGGATCCCCGATAGCGTTGTCGACGAGATCCGCGAACGCGTTGACATCGTCGGTCTAATTTCCCGCTACATCGCTCTAAAGCCCGCCGGTCGCAACCACAAAGGCCTGTGCCCCTTCCATTCCGAGAAGACCCCTTCGTTCAACGTCAGCCCCGATCGCCAGATCTTTCACTGCTTTGGCTGCGGTGTGGGGGGCAATGTTTTCGGCTTCCTGATCCGCCATGACAACCTCACTTTCCCCGAGGCCGTGCGGCGGCTCGCACGCGAGTGCGGCGTGGAGATTGCCGAGGAGGAGACGAGAGAGCGTGATCAAACCACGCGTCTCGCCAAGGCGAACGAGGTGGCGCAGCGCCTTTACCGCCGAGCGCTGGCTTCGTCCGAAGGTGCCGCGGCACGAGCGTACCTTGCAGGGCGCGGCCTTGATGCCGCGTGCATCGAGCGCTTCGGGGTGGGATTTGCGCCGGATCGGTGGGATGCGGTGGCTCTTGCCCTCGGCGCCGAGGGCTTTTCGCCGGAGCTCGGGGAGCGTGCAGGGCTCCTTGCGCTGCGGAACTCGGGCGGTCATTACGACCGCTTACGCGGGCGCATCACCTTTCCCATCCTTGACGTCCACGGGCGCGTGCTCGGCTTCGGGGGTCGTGCGACCCGACCCGGGCAAGAGCCCAAGTACCTGAATACGCCTGAGACAGCGCTTTTCCACAAGCGTGAAGCCCTCTACGGTTTGCCGCTCGCGCTGGAAGCGAGCCGTCGCGAAGATCGCATGGTCGTGGTGGAGGGCTACTTCGATCTGGTCGCCCTGCACCGCGCCGGCATCGAGGCGGGCGTTGCGACGTGCGGCACCGCCCTCACGCCCGACCACGGGAAGGCGCTTCGCCGCCGCGTCCGTGAGGTCGTTCTGCTCTTCGACGGTGATCGTGCAGGCGAGCGTGCGGTGGCTGCAGCCCTTGAGGTGCTCTTGCCCCATGGCCTGCGGGTGCGTGCCGCCTCGCTGCCCCCCGGCGACGATCCCGACACCTTCCTCGCGCGGGAGGGCGAAGTGGCGCTCAGGGCGCTCGTCGATGGGTCGTCGGCCGCGCTCGAGGTGATGATTGCGCGCGCGGTCGCGCGCGGAGCTGCCACGCCGTGGGAGAAGGCGGATGCGGTGGCTCACATGGCACCGCTTCTTGCGCTCGTGAAGGATCCCGTCGAGCGCGCGGAGCTTGTGCGTCGTCTCGCCTTCGCAGTCGAGGTCGAAGCTCACCACGTCGAGGCTTCCGTGCGCGCGGCGGCACGGGGCGGGAGCAGCGATGCCCTGCCGGATCTCACGCCCTCGCCGCGGCGGGACGCGCCCGAGGATCGGGCGTCGCGTACAGTGGCTCGCCTCCTGCTCGGTCGGCCGGAGCTCGCCGGGCGAGTGGCTGAGGCGGAGCTCGCTGCGGCCATACCGGAGGGCGCATGGCGGGAGCTCGTCCTGGCCCTGCACCGCAGTGCCTCGGCCGGCCAGGAGGCTTTGGTGTCCGGTCTGGCCGATCGCCTGGCAGGCGAAGCCCGCGACCTCTTGCTCGCCCTTGCGATCGTGGAGGAGCCTCCGCTCGAGGCGCAGGCTGCGGAGCGCGCCCTCGATGAGACGCTCGCCCGACTTTCCCGGCGCAGGCTCGTGCGCGAGTCCAAGGCGCTTACCCAGCGTCTTCGCCAAAGCCCTCAGATCGACGCGGACCTCTTCGCCGCGAAGCAACGACAGCTCGAGCAAAAGAAGCTCGCGCTCGGATTTCGCCCCGGAACTGGAACCGGGAGGTAGTTGAGATCACGCAAAAGGCCGCTCGCTGCGTCGGGTCGGCCACGATGGACTGCAGCCGCGAAGGAGCCCCCCATGTCCTCGAACGCGCCGAAGAGCCAGCGGGCACGAAGATCTTCTTCCAAGCACGCCTCTTGCGACCACGCCGAGATCCCGGTGGCGGGAGCCTCCGTCGCCTTAGCCCCGGCGGAAGCAAGCACCAATGGGTTCGATCTGGGTGCTCCCGCCAAATCGAACGGCGCTGCCCCCGTAGCGGATCGCACTCCGCTCCGCGCCCTGCGGAGCGTTCAGAAGCTCTTGGACGATGGCCGCCGCAAGGGCTTTCTGACCCTCGACGACATCAATCGCGGCTTGCCCGATGATGTGCTCTCCTCCGAACAGCTCGACGACGTCCTGGCCCTCTTCGCGGCTCAGGAAATTCCGATTGTCGATTCCGAGAAGGCGCCTACACCGAAGCGCGCCACGGACGGCGTGACGCGCGCGGAGAGCTCGGGGGATGACGAGGTCGGGCACACCAACGATCCCGTGCGTGTCTATTTGCGCGAGATGGGACAGGTCTCGCTCCTCACCCGGGAGGGAGAGGTCGAGATCGCAAAGCGCATCGAGGCCGGAGAGCAGGATCAGGTCCTCGCCGTTCTTGGCACGCCGTACGGCATCCAAGAGGTGCTGCGTTTCGGCGACCTTTTGCGCAAGAATAAGCTCCAGGTCCACGAGCTTGTCGATGGCCTCGACGACGAGGCATGCACCACGACGCCAGAGGACGCGCGCAAGGCGATGTTGCTCGCCATGGCGCGTGTGCGCCGGATCGAGGTCGACCTCGCGCGGCGTCAGAGCTCGCTCGCGAACCCGCGCACGG
>DAIOWK010000095.1:0-11186 GCA_036758525.1 Myxococcota bacterium | reverse complement strand
GTGGCACCGAAAGCCTTCTCATAAAACGTGATGGCTGCGCCCCCGTCCCGCAAAGTGAGATACGGCACGACGGGCGCTCTCGGGACAGATGTCTCAGTCATTGAAGAGTCTCCTCGATGAGATGAGCGACCAGAAAGCCGTGTTGAATCGTTGTGCGACCGTTTCCCTCATCCGTTTGACACATGGGCCGCGAGGCGGTCCAGACTTTGACTCCAGCCTTCCTCCATACCCTGAAGCGCCGCGGTCACCTCGGGCGTCGCCTTCCACACGACCACGTGCAGCGTGAGCTTCGTCTTGCCGTTGCGCTCGGCGAAGCTGACGGTGTTGAGCACTTGGAGGCGGGGATTGCCTTCTTCGTCCGCAAAGGCACTGGTGGTGAAGACGAGCCGCTCGGGCTCCACGATCTCGTGAAAGACGCCCGTCATCGGATGATCGACCCCGTCGGGGTCTCGCATGTCCACGCGGATGGCACCTCCCGGCCGCAGCTCCATCTCGCAGCGAGGATTGATAAAATCCTTCGGTCCCCACCATCGGGCGAGCTGCTTGGGATCGGTCCAGGCCCTCCAGACGAGCGCGCGCGGTGCGTTGAAGATTCGCGTGATCGTGAGCTCGCGGCGGTCGGAGCGAAGCGTGGCGAGATGCTTCGCTAGCTTGTCGAGGTTCTCCTCGTTTCCTGGGACAGCGACCGGCTTGATCTTCGCGCAAACGGCGGTGGATTCGAAGAGCTGCCGAAAGGTGATCTTCGTCTTTCCTCCAAGATCCTCGAAAGTGGCGGTCCCGCGAAATCTCGGTCCCGACACGTGGTCGAAGACGATCCGCTCGGGCTCTCGGATCTCCACGAAGACGCTCTCGTTCTTGTAGTCCGTGCCGTCGGGGCCATGCATGACATAGCGCCAGACTCCACCCGACCTGAAGTCGAATTCGTAAAACGTGTTGGTGAAGCCCTTCGGCCCCCACCATTGTCTCAGGTGCTCCGGATCGCTCCAGGCTTTGAAGACAAGCTCGCGGGGTGCGTCGAAGACGCGGGTGGTGATGATCTCTCGATCGACCGTGCTCCCAACCTCACTTGCGGCCACGTCTTTTTCCTTTCTGATTGCCTGACTGGAGCTCGCGCAGATAGTTGTCGAGCCGATCGAAGCTCTCACTCCAGAAGCGCCGGTACTGCTCCGCCCAATCCGCGACCTCCTTGAGCGGTTTTGCGTCGAGGCGACAAGGCCGCCACTGCGCCTCCCGGCCGCGCGCGATGAGCCCCGCGCGCTCCAGCACCTTCAGGTGCTTGGAGACCGCGGGAAGGCTCATCTCAAAGGGCTCGGCCAGCTCGGTCACCGAGGTCTCGCCGGAGGCGAGACGGGCAAGGATCGCACGCCGGGTCGGATCGGAGAGGGCGGCAAAGGTCGCGCTCAGTCGGTCCGGAGACATTGGATTTAACCCCTCGGTTAACTATCTAATCGGTTAAATATACCCCCGCCAAGGAGCTGTCAAGCCGACCTGCCGAGCGCAGGTACCGCGGGTCGCTTTGTCCGCCGAGCGTCTTCGATCGATCTCGAATCCGGGCCGAAGGCCGTAAGGCTCTGTCACATCACGCTTTGTGCAAGCGTCTTTTGCCAGGACGGCAGTGCTCTTAGCGTGTTGAACCAGCGCTTGATCTCAGCGTAGGCTTCGATCGGGTAGTGCGCGGGTTCGGCGAAGTTCATGGCCGACCCGAGGGAAAAATCTGCGAGCGTCAAGCTGTCCCCGGTGACGAATCTTCTGTTCTTGAGCTGACCGTCCAGCACTTTGGCGACGCGATGGAAGGGCTCCGTGCCCTTGGCGATTGCTTCCATGTCCGGTTCGTTGATCCCGAGAACGAGCCTTTTTGCCACGTATTCAAAGGCGAAGACTGCGCAGGCAGGGTCCCAGTGCGCGAGGTCCCAGAACTGCCAGCGGGTGACGTCGAGGCGCCCGCGCTCGTCCTTGGGCAAGAGCCCGCTCTCCGGCCGCTTCAGGGCAAGATACTGTGTGATCGCGTTCGACTCCCACAGCACGTAATCGCCTTCCTTGAGCGTCGGCATGCGCATGTTGGGATTGAGAGCGGCGTATTCCGGTGTTCTCTGATCCTGCTTGCGAAAGTCGACCATCTGCAGCGTGTAGTCGAGGCCGAGATGGTTCGCGACCACCATCACCTTGAAGGCCCGGGGGCTCGGCGGAAATACATAGAGTTCGATCGTCATGAGATGCTCCTTGGGGGTTCAGGCTGGAATCTGTGCGATCGGTGGCATTCGCCGATTGGCCCGCTGCTCACGCCTCGGCTTCCTTCCTGAAGTGCTCGAGCATGCCGGGCCAGCCGCCATCTACATCCTTGCGCATCGAAGCACCGGCTTCCGCGCCCATGAGCTCGAACTTGCGGTGCTCGACCTCCACGAGCGTCGCGTTCGGTCCGTCGGCGACGAATCGGACTTCGACTTCCGAGCCGACGGACGAATCGGGCTTCCAGTGGGCGTTGATATTCCAACTGATCACGAAGCGGTGGGGCGGCTCCCAGAGGAGGACTTTGCCCACCTCGGCTTCCGAGCCATCCTCGGCCAACTCGTACCAGCGCCCACCCAAGCGGGTTTCCATGACCACGATCTTCATTGGGGCTTTGCCGATCGTCGCTTGACGCGGCCACCAGCGGCCGAGTCCGGAGGTAAAGACCTCGAAGGCGCGCACCTGACTCGAATTCACGCGGATGCTCTTTCGCACCGGCGGGATGGTGGCGGCTTGTGTCATGTCTCCTCGTCCTCCTTTTGGTTCGGCTGACGTTCCATCTCGGCTTGAAACGCGGCCAAAGCCTGATCCCAGAACCGGTCGAGCCAAGCACGCAGGGCCCCGAGCCCTTGAGGGTCGATGTAGTAGACGCGGCGTGTTCCCTCCTGCCTGTCCGTCACGAGGCCTGCCTTCTTCAACACCTTCAAGTGCTGCGATACGGCGGGGCGGCTGACAGGCATACCCCGCGCGATGGCACCGACCGCTTTAGGTCCGGACCGAAGCCGCTCGAACACCCGGCGCCGGGTGGGATCCGCCAGCGCCGACAGTGCCGTACCGTAAGCCATGACTTACCGTAAGTAGTTACTTACGCGATGTCAAGGAAAAATTGGGGTTGCGGCGAGCACCCCGCGCAGAAGTACCACCGCGTCCAAGGCTCCCCGCCAGCGCCCTGGTCCCGGGCGCTGCCACCCGGTTGTCCATGAAGCGAAGTCAGGCCGCGGCGCGGTACCGACTCGGCGACATCCCGAACTCCGCGCGAAAGCTGCGAATGAAGTTCGACAAATCCTCGAAGCCTACGTGGAGGGCGATCTCCGTGACGGGATCCTGGCTCGCCAGAAGTCGCTGTGCGGCCTCGCGAAGGCGCGCCCGCAGCAGCCACTGATGGGGAGTAACGCCGGTCACGCACCTGAAGGTACGCAGAAAGTGGTAGCGGCTCAGACCCGCGACGCGCGCGAGGTCCGCGAGGCTGTGAGGCTCTACAATTCGAGACTCCAAGTGCCGCAGCACGCGGGCAATTCGAGCAGGGTCCTGCGTCGAAGTTCGACCCCGTGGAGCGCCCTTGGTCAGCTGAACGATGGCCCCAGCCAACTCGAGAGCGAGCTCCTCGAGGGAACCCTGGCTTTCCAGCGCCATCCTGGCCCGCGCAGTGAGCGGTGCCAGCGTGCGAAGCGGCGGAAGGCGATCTTGGCCGAACGCATTGCCTCTTCTCCCCGCGTCGTGCACCACGCGCTCGAACAACTCGGGATCGAACTGAAAGGAGAGGCAGCGGTCGCCTTCGCCGTGTTGGTGCGAGCACTCGAAAGTATGTCCCGAATCCCCCAGAAGGAGCGCCCCGGGAGACATGAACGACGATCCACGATCGCTCCGGTAGGCGAAGGTTCCGGACAGCACGAGCGAGATCGAGGCCGAGGCATGTTGCTCTTCGAAAGGACGATCCTCGGGTCCAGACGTGCAGACGATGTCGAGAACTCGCCACCCGTCCCCCGTCGCGATCGGCCTTCCTTCGGCGGCACCGAGCCCTCCCGTTTGCGCCTTGCGCCGAAGGGCGGTCGCCAGCGGATCCAGGACGGTGGTGAGCGACGGGAGCAACTTTTGCAAAGCCTCCGAAACGGGCTGGGGCCACACTAGAACCATCAAAACGTGCCACTGGAGAGAACCATGAGCAAGTCCGGTACGAGGCTACAGGGAGGATGCTCGTGCGGAAACATTCGATACGCCTTGACCGCCCATCCGCTGATCGTTCACGCCTGTCATTGCCTGGACTGTCAGCGTCTCACGGGTAGCGCGTTCGTCATCAACCTCTGGATCGAGAGACGATTCGTGGATGCGGGTTCCGCCGCTCCGAGGTTTTTCCGGTTGAAAGGGGGCACGGGGAAGCATCACGATGTGTTTTTCTGCGACCGCTGTGGAACCCACCTTTGGAGCCGCTATCACCTCGCACCCGGCAATGCCTTGTTCGTTCGTGCGGGGACTCTCGATACCCCGGATGCGGTTCAACCGGACGTGCACATCTTCACGCGGAGCAAAGTTTCGTGGCTGGAGCTTCCGGAGGGTGTGCGCGCTTTCAAGGACGCCTACCAGATTGAAGAGGTCTGGTGCCGCGAAAGCATAGAGCGCCTGCGTCTAGACCTTTCGGGACAGAGCTGACCTGTCGGCCGGGTGGCCGACGCCACCCGGCCGCGATCTCACGCTGCGTCGTGCGTGAGCGCCTCCAGGTTGTTGCCGTCCGGATCGAAGACGAACGCAGCGTAGTAGCGGGCGTGGTAGTCGGGGCGCACACCCGGCGCTCCGTTGTCCTTCCCCCCAGCGCGCAAGGCCGCGGCGTGGAACCGGGCGACGGCTTCGCGGGTCGGACTGCGCAAGGCCAGGTGGACCTTGGCCGCTGGGTGGCCCTCGGCGATCCAGAGGCTGCCCTGCGCAAACCAGGGAACTGCGTTGCCTTTGAATCCGAAGCCAGCGCTCTTTCCAACTTCGTCGAAGTATTGCGGAACATACCCGAGTGGAGCGAGCGCCTCGGTGTAGAACGACAACGCCTTGGCAAAGTCCTTCACTTGGAGCGAAACGTGGTCAAGCATGAGAAGACCTCCTTCGCCCGGAACCTAGGAGCCAACGCTTGCTGCAGCTTGGAGAAAGTTGCTCCCGCACACCGGACGCGCCCCGCGATACGCAAGCCGGCGGTTTGCTCCTGCGCGCCCTGGCGCCTGGCCCGGAGTCCCGGGGCCTGGCCGCGACGGCGCGAGCTGGCGATGCGCAGCGGGGGAGAGGACGGGATCGTCCAGGTAGCCTCCGTGTCGGGCGTCGGAATGCCGGAGGGCTTCGGTGTGCGCGAGTTCTCGGGAGAGCGAGACCCCTTGTCGGCGCAGGTCGGGCCGTGCCCGGGGCACCGAAGCAGCCCCGGTCGGATGACCGACCGGAGCTGTCGCGCGGGTGGAGGAACTATTGCCCGAGTTGAGGCACCCCGCCCTTCAGCAATCCAATCAGTTCGGTAGAGACGCCAGGCAGCGCAGCAATTGTCTTCTGGGTTCCATCATCGATCAGCTCGAGGCTACTTGCGAACTCATTGCTGTGTGCCAAACACTCCGCTTGAAGCCGGCGCTCCTGTTTGGAGCAGGTCGTGCTGTCAGCCGGGCATGTAGGAATTCCAACCGAAGCGTGGTATTCCACCGCGGTCGGGTCACCCGCGGCTGTGCCCGGGGCCACGTTGTCGAAGCTCAGGCTCTTCGATTGATTCGGGAGAAGCGTCTCCGTACTCATCGCGACGACTTTGCCGGTGTTGTCATAGATTTTCAGATCGACTGAGCACTGCTGAACCGCCGGCACCTGAACTGCTGGTAGCTGAACCGCCGGCAGGAACACTATGTTGAGCTTTGCGGTCTGGCCGAGGCCCACATCCAATACTGCGATGATCGCAATGATCACCGACAACTCGATGAGCGTAAAACCCTGCTTGAACTTGGAACAGGGAGACATGAGAACTTCTCCTTCTCAGGAAGAGCTTCGGGCCGCCTTCGAGCCAAAACTCTCCCATTGAGCTTCTGGTGCGTCTGCTGCACCTACCTCGGGAATCACGTCCGGTACCTCATGATCGATCTTTTCAACGCGTCAGGTCAAGTTGCGTTCGACTTGCACATTCGGTCTGACTCGCCGCGCACTTGACCTCTCTTCTCTTCACGCGAGCTGCTTTTTCACGCCGAGGGCGAGACGCTCGATGCCTGGCGTCCGGGGGGTGGGTTCGAGCTGAAGAGCAGGGACCCGCCACTTCGCGGGCACCTTCGGTCTCCGCGCGATCCTGGAAGTGGCCATCTCGGGCGCGGAGGCCCACGACCGCCTTGCAAGGGACCCCGAAGATCGGTCGGGTCCGGGAGGCGACGGCGCACAGGCGCTCGCGTCTCACCGAAGAGAACCCACTCGGTGTCCTAGGTTCTAGTGCCCATGCAGCAGGTCCTGGTAGAGCACAGGGACGGCGCTCGGCAGCCGCTCCCGAGCGCGATTCTGGTACTCCTGGTAGGAGATGCGATCCAGGGTAAGGCGTGGATCGGGTTCGAAGAACGCATCGGGCGCTTCAAAGCCTCGGTTCCAGTTGATGATGGTCGTCGACGCCTGTCCGGACGCCCGGCCAAAGAGCTCAATCTTCACCGGCAGGTGCAAGTTGTCCTGGGTCATCCAGATCGTCTTCTTGCCATCGTTGTCGGTAAGTCGGTAGATGTCACACGGACGGCCCGCGATGCGCTCGCTTCCAATCTTCTCTCCGCCCATGGCGATCATCCGCTCCCCGTCGTTGAGAAACGGGCGACCTCCTTTTGCGTCGTTTTCGAGCGCCTTCGGGGCGCGTTCGATCGCTGTTCCGACCATGGATCGGCCGTCAATCGCGTAGTACGTGGCACCGTTCACGATCGTGACGACGGGAGTTCCGCCAACGACGACGTCCGCGCGCATCTTTCGCCCCTTGGACCACAGATAGGAGCTCTCGATGCCGAGATCGGATTGGGTGATCGCCTCCGCGAACCAGGTCTCTGCGGCTCCTTCCGCAGCGCGGCCAGGGGCGGGTAGAAGCGTGAGCCCGGCGACAAGCGCCAAGGCAGGAGCGAGCGTTCTCGGGGTGGTGCGCGCCATGACGGCGGATCTTACCATCACGCCCGTGCAGCTCGCTGTGTCGATCGCCGGCTCCGACCCGACCGGGGGTGCCGGGCTCCAGCTCGACCTGCAGGTCTTTCGTTCGCTTGGCGTCCACGGCGCGGGCGTGGTGACCGCACTCACGGTTCAAGATACCGTGAAGGTCCACCGCGTCTTGCCCGTCTTCCCGAACGTCGTGCTCGATCAGATGCGCGTCTTGCTGCGCGACATCACGCCCTCGGCAGTGAAGCTTGGCATGCTTGCGACCGACGATGTCGCACGCGCGGTGGCGCTCGGCCTGACGGAGCTACATCCGTCGGCGACCCGAGGGAGGGAAGGACGCTCCTTCCCCGCACCGCCCATCGTGATCGATCCCGTTCTCGTCGCGAGCGACGGCACACCCCTGCTCGAGCGCCGTGCTTGGAGCACGCTCGTCGAGCTTTTTGCGCACGCTGCGCTCGTGACGCCGAACCTCCAAGAAGCCGAACAGCTGGCCGAACGAGACGTGTCGAGCGCCGAGGGGATCGAGAGCGCCGCGCGGAGCTTGGTCACCGGGTTCGGGGCCGGGGCTGCGCTGGTGAAGGGCGGCCATCGCGACGGCCCTTGCGACGACTGCCTGGCGCGCCGGGAGGGCGAGGGTGTCAGCATTAGGTGGCTCCGTGGGGAGCGCATCGCTGGGCCCCCCGTGCATGGCACGGGTTGCGCGCTCGCTGCGGCGGTGGCGGCAGGGCTGGCCAGCGGACACGAGCTCATCGCTGCGGTGAGCTCGGCGCGCGCCTTCGTCGCAGACGCCATCCGCCGCGCGCAACCCGCAGGGCGCGGGTCCCGGTTGTTGGTTTTCCCGTGAATTTGCGGGCGCCGGCAGAGCCGCAGCACAGATCGGCCACCCCGGAGCCCGCGGTGGAATATGCGCAGCGCCTTGCCGCGCGGCGCCGGGCAGCGCTCGAACTTGTACGCCGCGAGCGCTGGCTTTCGCATGGGCGCCTTCTTGTCTTTCTGGGGACGGCGGCAGGGGCTTGGTTCGTGTTCATCCGAGGCACGGCGCCCCCGCTGGCGCTCCTCCCGCCTGCGCTCTTCTTTGTCCTCCTCGTCGTCCTCCACGATCGTGCCATCCGCGCACGCAGGCGCAGCGAGCGAGCCGCCGCCCTCTACGAACGAGGGATCGCTCGCCTCGAGGCCCGCTGGATCGGCGAGGGCGAGCCGGGAGAACGCTTCTTGACGAGCGATCACCTCTACTCCGCCGACCTCGATGTGTTCGGCCGTGGCTCGCTCTTTGAGCTCCTCTGCACGGCGCGCACCCGCGCCGGCGAGGACACGCTCGCCGCGTGGCTGTGCGCCCCAGCATCGCCCGAGGAGGTGCGCGCGCGTCAAGTTGCCATCGCTGAACTCGCGCCGCGCCTCGATCTTCGGGAAGAGCTGGCCCTCCTCGGGCAGGAGGTTCGGGCCGGCCTCGCGCCGGAGGCGCTCGCGCGCTGGGCTGTCGCGCCGGCTCCCTCGGTCCATCTCGGGCTCCGCATTGCCAGCGCTGTGCTTGGCGCTTCGGCTCTCGCGGCCCTCGGCGCCTGGCTCGCGGGCGCGTGGAACGCGATCCCCTTCCTTGGAGTCGTCGCCCTCGAAGGCGCGCTCGGAGCGGCCACACGCGGGCGAACGACCGAAATCGCGCGTGGCGTGGAAAGACCGTGTCGCGATCTTGCGCTGCTCGGGGAACTTCTGGCACGCCTTGAGTCCGAGCATTTCGAGTCGGAAAAGCTGGTCTCGCTGCGCAGGACGCTCGACACGGGAGGCGTCCCTCCATCTCGGCGCGTCGCACGACTGCGCCTGTTTGTCGACCTCTTGGATGCGCGTCGCAACCAACTCTTCGCACCCCTCGCTGCGCTCGTGCTCTGGGCCACCCAGCTGACGCGCGCCATCGACGCCTGGCGGGCGGCGTGCGGCGCGGCGGTACCAGAGTGGCTCGCGACCGTGGGAGAGATCGAGGCTCTTTGCGCACTGGCGGGCTTCGCGTATGAGCACCCCGAGCATCCCTTTCCGGAGATTGTGGACGGAGGAGCCCTCTTCGAAAGTGAGGGGCTCGGCCATCCCCTGTTGCCCGCCTCGCGCTGCGTGCGCAATGACCTGCGCCTGGGCGCAGAGCTGCGAGTACTCGTGGTCAGCGGATCCAACATGTCCGGCAAGAGCACTCTCTTGCGGAGTGTCGGCACGAATGCCTTACTTGCCCTGGCGGGAGCTCCGGTCTGCGCGCATCGGCTGCGCCTTTCGCCCCTCACCCTCGGAGCATCGATTCGGATCCAGGACTCCCTCGAAACCGGAAGCTCACGCTTTTATGCGGAGATTACGCGCCTGCGCCACCTGGTGGAGCGAGCGTCGGAAGGAGTTCCCTTACTCTTTTTGCTGGACGAGATCCTCGCTGGCACAAACTCCCATGACCGGCGGATCGGTGCCGAGGCCGTGGTGCGCGGTTTCGTGGAGCGAGGAGCCATTGGCCTCGTCACCACGCACGACCTTGCCCTCGCGCGGATTTCCGACGCCCTCGCGCCCCGCGCAGCGAACGTCCACTTCGAGGACCAGCTCCGGGACGGCCGGATGTTCTTCGACTTCCGCCTGCGTCCCGGCGTCGTACAGAAGAGCAACGCCCTGGCGCTCATGCGCGCGGTCGGGCTCGACGTGTAGGCGGACACTCGATTCAAGGGATCGCCCTGGTCTTCCGAGACGATCTCGGCGGGTTCTGCCGGAGTGGGGAGGAAGACCAGACCGGTGAGTCGCTTCGAAAGACCCATGAAGGCTCTAGGGGCGCTCCTTGCGAGCAGCTTCGCCGTGCGCTCCAGTCGCGCGATACGAGCCTCACAGGTGGCGTGGGCGGGGTGCTTGCTGCTTACAGGTGCCTGCGCTCATTCCATCGTGCTCACCCCGCAGGAGCCTTCTGCCACGAGCCAGCTTCTCCTCGTGCGCTCCCTCGACCGCGCCATCGCCCAGCTCGATCTCAGTCAACTCGGCGGCCGCCGAGTCGACGTCGAGCTCGTCGGTCAAGCCGGAAATCTGGCGTTCGCAAAGGAGGTCGTGCAGGAGAGGCTCCGGGAGCGCGGCGTGCACCTCTCCTCCGACGCGCCCGAGCTCAAACTCATCGTGCTCGCGACCGTCCTCGGGACCGATCGCGGCGAGACCCTGGTGGGCTCTCCAGCCATGCAGGCTCCGGTCGTCTCCTTACCGGCACCGGAGATCGCTCTTTTCAAGTGGATACGCCATCGCGGACTCGTGGAGCTCGAGGTCGCCGAGCTCGACCCCCAGAGCGGGGAGCTCATGGCCAAGCTGGGACCCGAGATTGGTCGCGCGAAGCACGACGACTTCACGATCTTGATTGCCATCAACTTCTCGGTGAGCGATATCGACGAGCCGCCGAACGCGACCGAGGACACGCGCGAACACCCGGTGCGCAGACTCGAGGACGCCATGCCCAAGGGTCTCGCCGAGGGTGTGCCTGTCGCCACTCCGTAGCGCAGCGTCAGGATCCGATCGAAGCACCCAGCACAAGCGGCCCGTGGTCCGGCGGCGACGAACCCGTTGGGCCGGCTCATCCCCCCTACTGCGCGCTCTTTCGTCGGCCGCCCTCGGGTGGCGCGGCGTCGCCTCCATGATCCATCGTACGGAGGTCCTGGTATCGGGGCGAAAGGTCTTGAGTCCAGTCCGATTGGAGAGCGACAAATGTCTGAAGAAATCAACCATGATCGCCGCCGCTTTTTGCGCAATGCCGCCATGACCATTGCTGCCGCCGAGCTCGTCATGCTCGGCTCTGCGGACGCACAATCCAGCAAGCTCGACCCGCCGGCGCTGAGCCCGATCAAGCCGGGAACGAACACGTCTTTCGCATCACTCAAGCAGATCCCTGCCGGCGTCTTGGATGTTGGATACGCGGAAGCCGGCCCCCCGGATGGTCCTGTCGTAATTCTTCTGCACGGTTGGCCCTATGATATTCATAGCTTTGTCGACGTAACGCCTTCGCTGGCCTCGGCGGGCTATAGGGTCATCGTCCCGTATCTGCGCGGTTATGGCTCGACGCACTTTCTTTCAAA